>NZ_JAZHFR010000039.1:0-32078 GCF_036541385.1 Comamonas sp. GCA5
CGCCGGCCGCCGGTGGCGTGACCGCAGCCGCCCAGTGGACGGTCTGGGTGGCGGCCCCCAGCAGGGCCGTGGTGTCGCCCGTGACCGCATCGCGCTCGTACTTCTGGGAGAACTGGCGCAGCGCCAGCCCGGCCCAGGTGTTAGCCGTGGTCGTGCCCCAGTGGCCGCGCTGCTGGCGCGCCAGCAGGCCGGTGACCAGGCGCGTGCGCTCGGCATCCCAGGCGGCATCGTCCAGCGTGGTCAGCAGCAGGCGCGCCACGTTCACGTCGGCGCTTTGCATCAGCCACCACCACTGGTCCTGGGCATCGGTGCTGAAGCCGACCTGGCTGCCCGTGTACGACAGCCGGGCTTTGAGCACCTGCTGCGCCTCGGCCAGGCGCTGGTCGTGCTCGGGCACCTGCGGCATCTGCTGCAGGATGCTGAGCCAGTCGATCACCGCGTGCGTCGGCCAGTCCTGGGGCGACAGGCTGATGCTCTGCAGCATGGCCGGGCGGGCCTTGCCGCTGCGCGCCAGCGCCGCAATCGCGGCCAGCTTACGCACCTCCAGGTCCTTGCGCGGACTCCAGTGCTGGCGCTCGATGCGCCCTTCGACAAACGCGATCAGGCCGGACTCCATGCGGGCGCGCTCGGACGCCGGCAGGGCCAGTGCCGGCGCCACGCGCTGGAGGCTGTGGTGCACCGACAGCAGGTGGGCCGTCAGGCTGTCGCTGCCCCGGGCCTGGTAGCCACCCTGGGGCGGGAAGTACATGGCCAGGCCGTCGTCGTCCAGGTAGGTAGGCAGCTTGGCCATGGTGCGCTGCCACAGGTCGGCATCGTTCAGGCCGATGGCCTTGCCCACGGTCTGCTCCAGGCAGGCATAGGGATAGGCCTGCCACCAGTCGCGCAGCCCGGGCACGCCCTGCTGCGGATCGGCCAGCCGGTCGCTGAAGGCCAGGCGCAGGCCGCCCTTGCCGGGCACGGCCTGCTCGGGCCATTCCAGGGGCTGCTGCCAGTGGCCGTCGATCTGTACCAGGGTGGCCTGCTGCACCGCCAGCGGCACGGCCGGCAGCAGGCGCAGCGTGAAGGCCAGCGCATCCTTGGCGCCGGTCTTGGTATCGCGCCCCTCCAGGCGCCAGTCCCAGGCGCTTTCCGCGGCCTGGGCCAGGGCCGTGGGCACCGTGACGTTCCAGCTCACCTCGCGCGCCTGCTGCGCCGCGATCTCGACGGTCTGGGCCGGCAGTTCCAGGCCATGGGCCTTGGGCTGCAGCTGCACCTGCATGGGTTGCTGCGTGGTGTTGCGCACCGTGACCATGGCACGGAACTGGTCGCCCTCGCGCACCACCGGCGGCAGGCCGCTGATGAGCTGCAGGTCCTGCGTGGTGCGGATGTCGGTGCTGCCGGTGCCAAAGCGCTGCACGCCGTCCTCGGCCACCGCGACGATCTGGAAGCTGGTCAGGGCATCGTTGAGCGGCACCTCGACCACGGCCTGGCCCTGGGCATCCAGCTGCAAACGGGGTTGCCACAGCAGCAGCGTGTCCAGCAGTTCGCGCGTGGGGGCGCCGTTGCCGCCGCCGCCGCCCGGGGGCGCGGCCTTGCGGCCATAGTGGCGCCGACCCACCACCTCCATCTGGGCCGTGGACGTGGACACCGCCCAGCTGCGGCGCTGCCACATGGCGGCGCGCAAATCCCAAGTGGGGTTGGGCGACAGCTCCAGCAAGGCCTTGTCCACGGCGGCCACGGCCACCTCGGCATGGGCTGCGGGCTTGCCATCCGGCAGAGTGGCGCGGATGGTGACCTTGGCCTTGTCGCGCACCTGGTAGCTGGCCTTGTCGGCCTGCACCGCCACCGTCAGCTGCTGCGAACGGTCCTGCACCTTCAGCTCGGCCACGCCCAGGCGGAAGGCCGGCTTGCTCAGGTCCACCAGGGCCGTGGGCGCCACGTATTCCTTGCCGCCGTACCAGAAAGCATTCCACCACTGCCGGGGAACCTTGTAGCCCCAGGTGAAGAAGCTGTACCAGGGCACTTCATACAGGCGCCCGCGCAGCGCCAGCACGCTGACGTAGACATTCGGCCCCCAGCCGGCCTGCACTGGCAGCTCCACCGTCGGGTCCTTGCCCTGCAGGTGCACCACCTGGGTGTGCAGCACGCCTTCGCGTTCCACGCTCAGCAGGGCCGTGGCCTCGCGGAAGGGCATGCGCACCTGCAGCTTGGCGGTCTCGCCCGGCGCGTAGCTGGCCTTTTCGGCCAGCACGTCCATGCGGTCATGGTCCTGGCCGCCGAACCACAGTTCGCCGCGCCCCGTCACCCAGACGGTGTCGGCGGCACGCGCCACGCGGCCCTGGCCATCCTGGGCCGAGGCGATCAGCTCCACCTCCCCGGCTTCGACCACCTGCACTTCACACAGCAGCAGGCCACGGGCATCGCTCTTGCCGCTGCACACCGTGCCCAGGTCCTTGCTGCTGCGCTGGTTGTCGTAGCTGTAGAAGCCACCGACCAGGCGCTTGCGCGTGGAGCTGGTGGTGTGGTGCACGGCCTGCACCTTGAGGGGCACGCCCGCCTGGGGATTGCCCTGGGCGTCCACCGCCAGGGCCTGCAGGCGCATCTTGCGGCCCACGGACATCCAGCCCTCGGTGCGCAAGCCGGCCAGCACGGCCGACGGCCACAGGGTGTGGGTGCTGCGCAGGCTCTGGATTTCGCCGTTCGGATCGGCAAAGCTGGCCTCCAGCACCAGATCCTGCGGTGCGGCCACGGCCTGCAGCGACGGCAGCGCCACCTGGCCCTGACCCTGCGCATCCAGCGTCAGCGCCAGCTTGTCGGCCACCAGGCGCGCGCCATCGTTGCTGCTGCCCGCATCTTCGCTGTCCCGGTCGGCCTGCTCCGGAGCCCGCGGGGCGCTGAAGTTGTAGCCACGCCAGCGCTCGAAATAGACATAGCGGTCGCGCAGCAAGGCACTGACCTGCACGGCATGGCCGTTGGCGGCCCCGCCGTTGAGGAAGTTCAGCTGCACGGCCACCGGCAGGGTCTTGGGCTGCACCAGCACGCCCTTGTCCACGGGCTGCACCGCGCCCTGGAACACGGGCAGGCGGAAGGCTTCCACCCGGAAGCTGCCCGACTCCTGAATCCGCTGGCCCTGGCGGGCCGAAGCGCCCCAGCGCAGCTCCACCGTGTACTGCCCCAGCTTGGCGGCTGCGGGCACGGCCCAGGCGTTGGTGGCGTTGCGCCCGCCGTTGCGCGTGTCCACCCAGTCCAGCGGCTGGCGGTATTGCTGGCCGCTGCCCACATGGGTGATGACCATTTCGACCGGCCAGTCCGCCGGCAGGGCCAGGCCCTGCAGGTTCTGCAGGCGCACCACGTGCTTCATGGACACGGTTTCCCCGGCACGCACCAGGTTGCGGTCCAGCACCGTGTGTGCCACCAGCTCGGGCCGGTTGCCCCAGGCCACAGGCAGGTTGAAGCGCCAGGGCTCGATGCCGCGCTGCCAGTCACTCCAGACAAAGGCCACATCCTCCACGCTCTGGGACTGGTGGCGGGCACTGACAAACCATTGGCCGCTGCCCTCGTGCTGGTTGCAGCGCGGGGCCTCCTTGTCCAGATCGGGCAGCTGCAGCAAGCCCTGGGCGTCGGTGGTGCCACGCTGGTGCGACTGCCCGCGGCAGTCGGAGACCTGCACCGTGGCACCCGCCACGGGCTGCCCCTTGTCCAGCGAGGTGACCCAGACGGCCGAGCCCTCACGCCCCAGCTTCAGGTGCACGGCCAGGTTGGTGACCAGGGCCGAGGTGCGCACAAACATGCTGCGCGGCTGACCCAGGCGCTCATCCAGCAGGGCGGCGCCCAGGTGCGGGGACTCGATCTCCAGCACATGCAGGCCGGGCTCCTTGAGCGGGATGCCCACCACCTCCAGGGGGCGCGGATCGGCGCTCGCCTTGGGCAGTTGCGACGACTGCACGCCCTTCTGGCCCGTCAGCAAGGACAGGGTGCGGGTCTGCACATAGTGCTGGTCCGACTCGTCCACCGGCCGCGGCACAGGTGCCTTCAGTTCGCGCTGGGCCGTCTTGCGCGGGATGCTGCCTTGCTCGTAGCGCTGCACCAGGTCCCACCAGCGAATGATGTCGCTGTCGCGCGTCAGCCGCAGGCTGCGCACCTGGGCCCCGGCGCCACTGGCGGGCTGATCGACAGACTCCACCTTGCGCACCGTCACGGGCAGCACGGCCACGCCGTCCTCGCCCTCGGCAAAGCGCTCCAGCACGCCGAACGGCGCCGCCGCAAACTTGGCCAGCGGCGGGGTGTCGCCCATGACCACCGTCAGCGGGAACGAGGCCGCGTTCGCCAGCTTGCGCCCCGCGTCGTCCTGCAGCGTGGGCGGCAGCACCAGCTGGTACTGCCCGGTCGGGGTGAACGGCGCGGCAAAGCGCAGGCTTTGCACGCGGTCCGTGCCGGCCTCCAGCACCGGGGACAACGACTTGCCCTGGTGCAGCAGGTGCACCTGGCGCGCCTGGTCCACCGGCACGGGGGCGGTGAACGACAGCGTCACATCGCGGATCGGCAGGCAGCCGGCATTCGCCCGCTCGCGCTGGCACTGCAGCTCGGCGGTGAAGGCCTGGCGCACTTCAAAATCAAAGGTACGGCTGGCCTTGTTGGTCACACCGCTGGCCATCTGCACACCCGCGCCATAGACCAGCTGCACGCGGCTGCCAGCCGTCAGGCGGCGCCCGCATTCCAGGGCGGCATAGTGGCCCTTGGCGGGCAGGTGCAGGGCCTGCACCACCGCGCGCGTTTGCGCGGCATCCAGCACCCGCACGGGAATGCGTTCGCCCACGTCCTGCGCCCGGCAATGCACGTGCTGCTGCAGGCTTTGCGGGGTGGCTGCGCCATTGAGCTGCAGTACAAAGGTCTGGGATTCGTCCACCGGCTCGTAGGTGGCCGGCCAGGTCTCGCGCACCAGCGGGCCGGCAATCTCAAACTGATAGCTGGAAGCGCCCGTCAATGCTTGGCCAGAAGGCAATTTGAAGGATTTCTCCAACTGCACGCTGCAGCGCGTGCCGGCCGGCAAGGGCTGGTCCAGCTGCCAGACCCATTCGCGCGCATTGGTCCAGCGACCAGTGCCCGCCACGTTGCCGGGTGCGCACTGCACGCGCACCGGGGCCGGGGCCTGGGCATTGCCCAGGCGCACCGCATCGGCGGACATCTGCACCACCACCTGCTGCACTTCGTTGACAGCGCCCTGCGGCGTCACCTGGCTGATCTGGACCGCCTGTGCCGCCCAGGGAATGCCTGCGACCAGCCCCAGCGCCCACCCCCACCTTTTGCTCCAACGTCCTTGCAACACCTGATGCACCCTCAAAACGATAAAAATTGCGCACAGCGTAGCACCAAGCCGGTGCACGGCCGCGCACATGCCGGCATCGGGTGGCCTCTTCAGGCCAGTTGGCGCTGTGCGGCGCGGTAGGCGCCGGGCGTCATGCCCGTCCAGTGCCGGAAGGCGCGGTGAAACACCGCGACCGAGCTGAAACCCAGCGCATAGGCGATTTCACCCAGCGCCACCTCGCCGCGTGTCAATTGCAGGATGGCCAGGTCGCGGCGCAGATCGTCCTTGATGCCCTGGAAGGACAACCCCTCCTGGCGCAGCTTGCGGATCAAGGTGCGCGACGACATGTGCAGGCGCGCGGCCACATCCTCCAGGCTGCGGCCCAGTTCCATGTACAGCAGCTCGCGCACCTTCAGCCGCAACGCATGCTCGTGGTAGGCGGTGAAGATCCAGTCCCGGGGGGCTCGCACCAGGAAGGCCCGCACCTCGGTGCGGCTGCGCACGGGCCGGACCTTGCCCAGCTCGGCCGCGAACACGATCTGCGAATGCGCGGCGTCGAACACCACCGGCGCCGGGAACAGCACCGCATAGTCGGCCGCAAACGCGGGCGGGGCAAAGGCAAAGCCCACCTGCTGCACCGGCACCTCGCGCCCGACCAGCCAGGAGACGATGCCATGGGTCAGCTTGAGCATCAGCGCATGGCCGAAGCGGTTGAGCCCGACCGCAGGGCTGCGCGCCACCAGTGCCAGGCACAGCGTGGTGCCCGCGTCGCTCAGTTGCAGCCGGTAGTCATCGAGCAACAGGTTCCAGAACTGCGTGAAGCGGTACAGCGCCACCTGGATGCTGGGCGCATCCAGCACCGCCCGCATGATGTATTTGAGGGCGCCGGTGCGCACCGGGCGACTCCACAAGCCCATCATCTCGTCGCCCGTGGCGGAGGCACTGCGCTGGTACAGACCGACGCACTGGTCGTGCGTCAGCCGTGCCCCGGGGCGGCCGAGGAAGGCCTTGACGATGCCCGCCTGCTTCAGGCAGTCGTCGAGCAGCGGCTCCGGACACAGCCGCTGCAAGCTGTCCAGCCAGTCCTGCACCAGCTCCAGCGACACCGTGGCCGCAACAGCAGCCCCTTGACGGGATTCCATGGCCTACCCTCTTCTTGTCAGTTTTTGCACATTGTGCGGCGCGATTGGTGATTGGAAGCACCACCACTGCTGCCTATGCTGAAGGCATGTCAGATCCAGTTTGGCCCTGACACATGATCTGGAACAGTAGCTCTCTCATCCATCCTAGTGCATACAACCTACAAATGTGGCGATCTTCACACACAGCGCGGCACACCCACCGCAGCCTCCTAAGAACACGGCGACTGCAGTGGTGCAAGTCTGCGCCCCCAGTGAATGGCGTGATCCGCATGTGCATAGCACCGGTATGGCCGCAAGACCCGCACACCCCGCCCGTCGCCATGCCAGCACCCGCCCGCGACGCCGTCTTCCCCCGCAGCCCTCAAGGAGCATTTTCATGACCGAACCCCTCGTGTTGACGTCCGAGCAAGGCCCCATCGGCATCCTTACCCTGAACATGGCCCACAAGCGCAACGCGCTGAACGAGGAGGCGATTGCCGCAATCGACGCCTACTTCTCGGCCGTGCCCGCACACATCCGTGCCATCGTGCTGATGGCCCGGGGCGAGCATTTCTGCGCGGGCCTGGACCTGAAGGAGCACCATGCCAAGGCGCGCAGCGGCGTCGAGTTCATGCACGTGTGCCAGGGCTGGCACCGTGCGTTCGACAAGATCCAGCACGGCGGCATTCCCGTCATCGCCTGCCTGCAGGGGGCGGTGGTCGGCGGGGGCCTGGAGCTGGCCAGCGCGGCCCATGTGCGCGTGGCCGACAGCAGCACCTTCTTTGCCCTGCCCGAGGGCACGCGCGGCATCTTCACCGGCGGCGGCGCCACGGTGCGCACGGCACGCATCATTTCCGCGCCGCGCATGGTGGAGATGATGCTCACCGGCCGCGTCCTGGATGCCCAGGAAGGTCGCCAACTGGGTCTGACCCACTATGTCTGCGACACCGCCCAGGGTGACACCCCGGCACCGGATCTGGCGTTGCAGCTGGCCGAGAAAATTGCCGGCAACGCGCCGCTGTCCAACTACGCCATCGTCAGCGCCATCAGCCGGATTGCCGACATGTCCGCCACGGACGGGCTCTTCACCGAAGGACTGGTGATGGCCATGATCCAGCAGGGGCACGACGTGCAGCAGCGCCTGGGCGATTTCGTGCACAAGAAGGCGCACAAAGTGCAACTGCAGCGCTGACCGCAGTCCACCCCGGGCTGGTGTCCCGCCTTACTGGGGCTGGAAGCCGCTGTCCTGGATGATGCGCTTCCAGACCGCGGTGTAGGCCTTCTCGCGCTGCGCCAGCTGCTCGGGCCCCATGGCATCGACCACCAGGCCGATCGCCTCGAGTTGCTGGCGGATGGCGGGCTCCTGCACGCTGTCCGCCAGGGCCTTGGCGAACTGCTGGATGAACGCTGCAGGCACACCCTTGGGGGCATAGATGCCGTAGTAGGGCATGTCCTCCAGGCCCTTGAGCCCCAGTTCGCTGAACGTCGGCACCTCGGGCAACAGGGGCTGGCGGCGCCCGCCCAGCACGGCCAGCACGCGCAGCTTGCCCTCCTTGTGGTAGTGCACGAAGTCCTGCACCGAGCCAATCCCGGCCTCGATCTGCCGGCCCAGCATGTCGCCAATCATGGGCGCACTGCCCTTGTAGGGCACGGATTGCAGGTCCAGGTCGTAGCGCTGTGCCAGCTGCTTGACCAGGAACTCGGGCGTGGAGGCTGGCGCGGGAATGCCCACGGCGCTGCGCCCGTGCGAGCTCTTGCGCACCCACTTCAGGTACTCCTCGAAGCTGCGGGCCGGATGCAGTCCCGAGACAGCGAAGGTGTTGACGAAGGAGGCAAAGCCCCCCACGGGCTCGAAGTCCGCCGCCGGATCGAAGCCCGCATGGCGCACCACCTGCGGCAGGATGGAAATGCTGTGGTCGTGGGTGAGGAACAGCGTGCTGCCATCGGGCACCGAGGTCTTGAGCTGCTGCGCGGCAATCTGCCCACCGGCGCCGGCTTGTTCTCGATGATGACGGTGCGCCCCAGGCGGCGGCCCAGAGGCTCCTGCAACAGGCGGGCGATCACGTCCGTGCCACCGCCGGGCGGAAAGCCCACCAGGATGCGCAGGGGTTTTTCGGAGGCCCACGACCATCGCCATCCGGCCACGCTGGCGGCAGCCAGCACTGCGGCTTGCGGCGCAGTTTGGACCAGGAAGCGACGACGGGATGCGTGGGTCACGAATTTCTCCAACAATCAAAAACAGAAAAAGCCATACACGGCCATCTGCGAGCTTATTAGCCCCCAGCCCACCGATGGCTTCAAAATGGGTAGCTTTTGGCGAGGTGGCGCATCGTTGCTCGCCGCAGAGTCCTTGCGCGCGAAAAAAAGGGACGCGGCGGCGTCCCTTGTGCGATGGATGGACTCGGCCCGCCCAGGCCGGGTGGCTGGCTGCTTACGCCAGGCGTGCGCGGTGCTTGGCCAACTGGATGCGCACTTGCGCAGGGGCGGTACCGCCCAGGGTGTTGCGCGCGTTCAGCGAGCCTTCCAGGCTCAGCACGTCAAACACGTCGGCCTGCACATTCGGGTTGAAGGACTGCAACTCGGCCAGGGGCAGCTCGCTCAGGTCCACGCCCTTGGCCGTTGCCAGCTTCACGGCATGCGCCACAGTTTCGTGGGCGTCACGGAAGGGCAGGCCCTTCTTCACCAGGTAGTCGGCCAGGTCGGTGGCCGTGGCATAGCCCTTGAGTGCTGCGGCGCGCATGTTGGCCGCGTTCACGGTGATGCCACCTTCCTTGGCGCCGGTCGCCGGATTGACCTGGCCGCCGATCATTTCCGCGAAGATGCGCAGCGTGTCTTTCAGGGTGTCCACGGTGTCGAACAGCGGTTCCTTGTCTTCCTGGTTGTCCTTGTTGTAGGCCAGGGGCTGGCCCTTCATCAGGGTGATCAGGCCCATCAGGTGGCCCACCACACGGCCGGTCTTGCCGCGCGCCAGCTCGGGCACGTCGGGGTTCTTCTTCTGCGGCATGATGGACGAACCGGTGGTGAAGCGGTCGGCGATCTTGATGAAGCCGAAGTTCTGGCTCATCCACACGATCAGCTCCTCCGACAGGCGCGAGACGTGCACCATGCACAGCGACGCGGCCGCGGTGAATTCGATGGCGAAGTCACGGTCGGACACGCCGTCCAGCGAGTTCTGGCAAACACCTTCCATCCCCAGCGTCTTGGCCACGCGCTCGCGGTCCAGCGGGTAGGTGGTGCCAGCCAGCGCGGCCGAGCCCAGGGGCAGCACGTTCACGCGCTTGCGCACGTCCAGCATGCGCTCGGCGTCGCGCTTGAACATTTCCACATAGGCCAGCATGTGGTGACCAAAGCTCACGGGCTGGGCCACCTGCAGGTGGGTGAAACCGGGCAGGATCACGTCCACGTTCTGCTCGGCCACTTCCACCAGCGACAGCTGCAGCTCCTTGAGCAGACCTTCGATCAGGTCGATCTCGTCGCGCAGCCACAGGCGCACATCGGTGGCCACCTGGTCGTTGCGGCTGCGGCCGGTGTGCAGGCGCTTGCCGGCATCGCCGACCAGGGCCGTCAGGCGCGCCTCGATGTTCAGGTGCACGTCTTCCAGGTCCAGCTTCCACTCGAACGCACCGGACTCGATCTCTTGCTGGATCTGCGCCATGCCCTTCTGGATGGCGGCGTAGTCGTTCTGGCCGATCACGCCCTGGGCTGCCAGCATTTCCGCGTGCGCCAGGCTGCCGGTGATGTCTGCCTTCCACATGCGCTGGTCGAAGAACACGCTGGAGGTGTAGCGCTTGACCAGATCGCTCATGGGCTCGGAAAACAACGCGGACCACGCCTGCGCCTTGGTGTCGAGTTGGTTGTGGGAGGGCTGCGTGGTGGTGTGATCAGACATGGGAGGGCAGAATTTCCGGTTACGACAGACACCCGGAACACCCGGATGCCCTATGCACAAGCCTGAAATTTTATCGAGCCAATCACCTTCCTCTGAATCCGCAGAAGGGACAACCCCTCAGCCTACTGCAGCGCTGCCGGTTCTGATCTTCGATGCGTGCCATCTGGGGGTGGTGCTGCGCGCCGTGCTGGGCGTGGAGCTGGTGCTCGCCCTGGCCGCGCTCTACCAGGGGGCCAACGGCTGGGAGTGGCTGCTACAGATGGCCTGGCTCACCAGTGGCGGCCTGCCGGGCACGCTGGTGTGGCTGCTGATGGCCTGCAGCCTCAAGCGCGTGCTGCACCGCATGGAGGGCCCGCACCAGTACGCGATCGGCATCGTGCTGGGCATGGTGGCCGGCCTCTACGCCACGGCCATGTTGGCGATCAACGGCCAGGTGGCGCACCTGCACTGGCTGGCGAATGCCATCTCCGGCGGCGTGATGGCCGCCGTGCTGGTCGGCTACCTGGTGCTGCGTGCCGAGGGCCGCACCCCGGCGGCCACCAAGGCACAGCTGACCGCGCTGCAGGCCCACATTCGCCCGCACTTCCTGTTCAACGCCCTCAACAGCGCGATCGCCCTGGTGCGCGAGCACCCGGGCAAGGCCGAGCGCCTGCTGCAGGACCTGAGCGACCTGTTCCGCGCCACCTTGCAGGACCCCCGCAGCAAGATCGCCCTGTCAGAAGAGATTGAGCTGGCGCAACGCTACCTCGACATCGAGCAAATACGCTTCGGCGAACGGCTGCAGGTGCACTGGGACCTGGACCCTGCGGCGCTCGACGCCCACCTGCCGCCGCTGCTGTTGCAGCCCTTGGTGGAAAACGCCGTCAAACATGGGGTAGAACCCTCTGAAATTGGCGCAAAAGTAACAATCTCCGCGCAACTCACTCAGAAAAAATTCATTTTGTTACGCGTCACCAATACACTGAATCCGTCCCGACGCCTCGGCGACAAGGCCACTGCACCACAGGGCCAGGGCATGGCCCTGAAGAACGTGGAGCGGCGACTGCGCTTGCTGCACGACGTGCAGGCCAGCTTCAGCGCCACGCGCAAGGAAGGCCGTTTTGAAGTTTTGATATCTCTACCGCTCAGTTAAGAAGTACATAACCATCCGGAGATAAGAGATGCACATCCTCATCGTTGATGATGAACTGCTGGCCCGCAACCGGTTGCGGGTGCTGCTGAGTGAAAGCGAAGACCCCTCCGCGCCGTTCACCATTGAAGAAGCTGCCAACGTTGCCCAGGCGCTGGAGTTTGTGCACCGCAGCCCCTTGCCGTTGGACCTGGTGCTGCTCGACATCCAGATGCCCGGCCCCGACGGCATGGTGCTGGCGCAGACCCTGCGCAACCTGCCCAGGCCCCCGGCCATCGTCTTCGTCACGGCCCATTCCATGTACGCCGCCAGCGCCTTCGAGGTGGAAGCGATCGACTACCTGACCAAGCCCGTGCGCCTGGAGCGCCTGCAGCAGGCCATTGCCAAGCTGCGCCGCATCCGCGCCCTCGAAGGCACGCCCAGCAGCAGCGAATCCGCCCCGGCGCTGGTGATCCGTGACCGTGGCCGTGCCGAGCGCGTGCCCCTGCACCAGGTCGTCTACCTCAAGGCCGAGCAGAAATACGTCACCGTGCGCACCGCCTCGCGCACCTACATCCTCGACAACTCCTTGAGCGAGCTGGAGCAGCGCTACCCCGGCCAGTTCCTGCGCCTGCACCGCAACGCCCTGGTCAACCCCAGCCAGATGCGGATGCTGGAGAAGCAGTACACCGACGAGGAAGGCGAATGCTGGGCCATGCGCCTGCACAGCGTGCCCGAGATGCTGCAGGTGTCGCGCCGCCAGCTGTCGGCCGTGCGCTCCGTGCTGCAGGGCACGCGCCGCCCCGAACACCAGCAGACCGAACCGGCATGAGCCAGTGAGCACTGCCGCCGCAAAAAAGGCACCGTACGGTGCCTTTTTTGTTGGGGGGGGGAAAGCACTCTGGCGTGCGCACGGCTCAGTGGCCGTGGCCGCCGTGCGCCAGCCCGCTGACCGCGGTGACCAGCACGATGCCGGTCAACAGCCAGGCCACCTGCACCAGCGACTCGCGGGCCGACAGGCGCTTTTGCAGCTGCGGGATCAGGTCGGACAGTGCCACATACACAAAGCTGCTGGAAGCCACCACCAGGAAGTAGGGTTGCCAGGTTTCCAGGTGGCCCAGCAGGAAGTAGCCGGTCAGCCCGCCCAGCGCCGTGACCGCACCGGCCAGCGACACCTTGAACAGCGCCAGATTGCGGTGGGCGCTGTTGCGCAGCACCACCAGATCGCCGATGTGGTGCGGCACCTCGTGCGCCATCACAGACACGGCGGCAATCAGGCCCAGGCGGATGTCGGCGACAAAGGCCGAGGCAATCAGGATGCCATCGCCAAAGCAGTGCACGCTGTCACCGGTCAGCAGCGACCAGCCGCTGCTCTTGGCATGGTGGTGGTGCCCCGTGTGCCCGGGGTGGGCGTGGGTGTGGTCATGCACATGGTGCTCATGCTCGTGGGCATGCTCATGGCCGTGGTGCCACAGCTCGGCCTTGGTCAGCAGGAAGAAGAACACCACGCCGATCAGCAGCGTCATGAACAGATCCTGGGCGCTGGCCTCACTGTTGAAGGCTTCGGGCAGCAGGTGCATGAAGGCCGTGGCCAGCAAGGCCCCGGCGGCCAGGCTGAGCAGGCCTTGCTGCGCACGGCTGCTGGCGCGCTGGCCGAAACCGGCTTGCAAAAGAAAGTTAGCCACCCAGACGCTGCCGATGCCGGAAGCCAGGGTGGCCACGATGATGGCGACCAATGTCATAACAACTGTTTTCTTTCAGGGCGGTGGCCCTAACTGCTTCGCATTTTCGCTAAAGACGCGACGGCTTGCTGCACCGCTGCGCGCTGACTGAGTCGTCAGCGGGGCTGCTTGCGCGCCCGCTTCAACCCCATGACGTTCCAGCGTACACAAGCTGTCAAGCCCCCCGCCGTCAGCCCGCCAGCCAGCGCACCACGCCGGCGCTGACCGCCCCCAGCACCACCACCAGCAAAAAGGGGGCGCGCAGCCACAGGGCCAGGGCGGCCACGCCCAGAGCGGCCAGCCGCGCATCCAGCACCAGCGTCTGGCCGTGCGAGAAGGTGTTCATCACCGTCAGGGCGGCCAGCAGGGCCACCGTCATGCAGGCCGCCACCTGGGTCATGCGCGGGTTGTGCAAGAAACGCGCCGGTACGGCATAGCCCAGCAGCTTGGTCAGCAGCGCGGCGGCACTGGCCAGTACGATCCAGTGCCACAGGCTCATGCGGGCCTCCCATCCTGCTGCAGGCGCGCACTGCGCCACCAGCCCCAGGCGGCACCGACCAGGGCCGCCAGCAAGATCGGCAGGCCCGGCGGCAGCAGGGGCACGGCCAGGGCCGTGACCACGCCGCACAGCACGGCCAGGGCCACGGGTTCGCGCTGCTGCAGGCGCGGCCACAGCAGGCCCAGGAAGGCAGCGACGGCCGCACCATCCAACCCCCACTGGCGCGGGTCGCCCAGGGCATCGCCCAGCAGGGCCCCGCACAGGGTGAAGGCATTCCACAGCACGAACACGCCGACGCCGGCGGTCCAGAAGCCGCGCTGCTGCTCGGCCGCATCGATCTGGCCGGACGCGGTGGCGGCCGACTCGTCGATGGTCAGGTGGGCGGCCAGCCACTTGCGCCAGCCCCGGGCTGCAGCAATCGGTTCATCTGCATGCCGTAGACGGCGTTGCGCACGCCCAGCAAGGTGGCCGCGCCGACCGCGGCCGAGCCAGCGCCCCCGCCCGCGATCACGCCGATGAAAGCGAACTGCGAGCCGCCGGTGAACATCAGCGCGCTCAGCGCCAGCGCCTGCCAGACATGCAGGCCTGCCGCCACGGCCAGGGCCCCGAACGAGATGCCATACAGCCCCGTCGCCACAGAAATCGACAGCCCCATGCGCACGGCGGGCGTCAGTGCAAAGCCAGTTGACACGGCATTCCTTGGATTGGTTTTCAGGAGCACTCAGCGCATGCATTTCAAGCCTTTCAGCCACAAAAGTGGCTGAAAGGCTGAATTGGCATGCGCCTGCCGCTCTCTTTTTAAAGGCATTGAGGGGGAGACCCCACTCAGTGCGCCTGCTCCCAGTTCGGGCCAAAGCCGATCTCGGCCAGCAGCGGCACGGACAGATCGGCCACGCCGGCCATGAGGGCGGGGATTTCGGCCTGCACCCAGTCGCGCGCGGCCACCGGCAGCTCGAACACCAGTTCGTCGTGCACCTGCATGATGACCTGCACCTCGGGGCGCTCGGCATCCAGCCGGGCCTGCACGGCCACCATGGCCTTCTTGATCAGGTCGGCCGCCGTGCCCTGCATGGGCGCGTTGATGGCGGCGCGCTCGGCCGCCTTCTTGCGCGGGCCGCTGCCGCCGTTGATCTCGGGCAGGTACAGGCGCCGGCCGAAGACGGTCTCCACATAGCCCTGGGCGTGGGCCAGCTCCACGGTCTGCTCCATGTAGCGCTTCACGCCGGGGTAGCGTTGGAAGTACTTGTCGATGTAGGCCGCAGCGGCCTTGGTCTCTATCCCTAAGTTCTTGGCCAGGCCAAAGCTGCTCATGCCGTAGATCAGGCCGAAGTTGATGACCTTGGCATAGCGGCGCTGCTCGCTGCTGACCTGGTCCACGGCCACGCCGAAGACTTCAGCCGCCGTGGCGCGGTGCACGTCCAGGCCATCGCGGAAGGCGCGCAGCAGGGCCTCGTCACCGCTCAGGTGGGCCATGATGCGCAGCTCGATCTGCGAGTAGTCGGCGCTGGCGATCAGCTTGCCCTCGGGCGCCACAAAGGCCTCGCGCACGCGCCGACCCTCGGGCGTGCGCACGGGGATGTTCTGCAGGTTGGGGTCGTTGCTGGACAGGCGCCCGGTCACGGCCACGGCCTGGGCGTAGTGGGTGTGCACGCGGCCGGTGCGCGGCAGCGCCATCTGCGCCAGCTTGTCGGTGTAGGTGCCCTTGAGCTTGGACAGGCTGCGGTGCTCCAGCAGCTTGGCAGGCAGGGGGTAATCCTCGGCCAGCTTTTCCAGCACCTCCTCGTCGGTGCTGCGCGCGCCGGTGGCGGTCTTCTTGACCACCGGCAGGCCCAGCTTGTCGAAGAAGATTTCGCCCAGCTGCTTGGGGCTGGCCAGGTTGAAGGGCTGACCGGCGATCTCATAGGCCTCGTTTTCCAGCTGCAGGATGCGCGCGCCCAGGTCGTTGCTCTGGCGCGCCAGCGCCCCGGCGTCGATGCGCACGCCGTTGCGCTCGATGCGGAACAGCGCCTCGCTGGTCGCCATCTCCAGCTCGTAGATGTGGCGCAGCTTGGCATCGGCCTCCAGCTGCGGCCACAGCACGCCGTGCACGTCCAGCGTCTGGTCGGAATCTTCGCAGCTGTACGCCGCCGCCTTGTCCACGGACACCTGGGCAAACGGGATCTGGTTCTTGCCCTTGCCGCACAGGTCCTCGTAGCTGATGCCGGTGCGGTTCACATGGCGCAGCGCCAGGCTGCCCAGGTTGTGCGGGCGGTGCACTTCCAGCACATAGGACTGCAGCATGGTGTCGTGGGCATAGCCGCGCACGGTGATGCCGTGGTTGGCAAACACATGCTGGTCGTACTTGACGTGCTGGCCCAGTTTCTTCTGGCGGGCGTCCTCCAGCCAGGGCTGGAGCTGCGCCAGCACCCAGTCCAGCGGCAGTTGCTGGGGCACGTCCATGCCCTCGTGGCGCAGCGGGATGTAGGCCGCCTCGCCCACCTGCACGCTCAGGGAGATGCCGACGATCTGCGCCTGCATCTCGTCCAGCGAATCGGTTTCGGTGTCGATGGCCGTCAGCGCCGCGGCGTGGATCTTGGCCAGCCACAGCTGGAACTGTTCCTCGGTCAGGATGGTGGTGTAGACCACCTCGCGCTGCTGGGCGGCCACAGCCACCTCGGTGGCGGCCGCATCGTCGGCGTCGAACAGCCCGCCCTGGGCACTCGCGGGGGCGGCCTCCGGCGCTTCCGAAGCAGGAGCACCCAGCGCCCGTGCCAGGCCCTTGAAGCCATATTTCTCATAGAAAGGCCGCAGGCCCTCGGTGTCCGGCGCATCCAGGGTGATGTCGTCCAGCGCCGGCAGGCCCGGCACATGGGCGCTCAGGTCGCAGTCGGTCTTCATGGTCACCAGCTGGCGGCTCAGCGCCAGCTGGCCGCTGGCGATGGCATCGCGCAGGTTCTGGCCCGCCACGCCCTTGATGGCGTCGGCGTGGGCAATCAGGTTGTCCAGGGTGCCGTATTCCTCCAGCCACTTGGCGGCCGTCTTGGGGCCGACCTTGGTCACACCGGGTACGTTGTCCACGGTGTCGCCGACCAGGGCCTGGTAGTCCACCATCAGCGACGGCGGCACACCGAACTCGGCCGTCACGCCGGCCACGTCGCGCTTCTTGCCATTCATGGTGTCGATGATGGTCACGCGCTCGTTGACCAGCTGACTCAGGTCCTTGTCGCCGCTGGAGACGATGACGTCAATGCCCTGCGCCGCCGCCAGCTGCGCCAACGTGGCGATCACATCGTCGGCCTCCACGCCGGGCACGGTCAGCACCTTCCAGCCCAGCAGGTCCACCACCTCGTGGATGGGGGCGATCTGGCTGCGCAGATCGTCGGGCATGGGCGAGCGCGTGGCCTTGTACTGGTCGTACATGGCGTCGCGGAAGGTCGGGCCCGAGGCATCGAACACGCAGACGGCGTAATCGGCCGCCACATCCTTGCGCAGCGACTGCATCATGTTCACCATGCCGCGGATGGCCCCGGTGGCCGGGCTGCTGGGGTCCCCGGGCACGGCCCGCAGGTCGGGCATGGCATGGTAGGCGCGGTACAGATAGCTGGAGCCGTCGACCAGCACCAATGTCTTGGAATTGCTCATGGCGGGAATTGTGCCTGTCGCCAGGGCCGGCGGGAACGGACATGGTCTTGCCCAGCACCAGGGCCTGCCCGCAGCTGTCCCCGGCGCCGGTGCGCAGGCTGCACATGCACCGGGGCAACAACGCCTACAATTTGGGCATGCGCGCCGCCACCCTCCTCCTCACCTCGCTCCTGACCGCCGCCCCCGTGCTGGCCCAGGCCAATGGCGAAAACTCGCCCCAACCCAATGCTCAAGCACCCCAGCAGCTGCAAAATGCAGAGCAAAAGGGTGACAAGGGCAACCAACGCATCGAGCGCATCCGCGTCGAGGATGGTGGCAGCCGCGTGGATGAACTGCGCGTCGGCGGCGAAACCAAGAGCATTACCGTGCAACCCAAGGTGGGTAATCTGCCCGCCTACGAGGTCGACCCCAAGAACAACGAAGGCACCGACGGCACCAACGGCCGCCGGGTCTGGCGCGCACTGCAGTTCTGAGCGGACCCCGCGTCCACTGCCCCACCACCGCCCATGGCGGCGGTGGGATGTTCCCTTTCTACATCCTGAGCGATGGCTGTTTTTACCGAAGTCTCTGACAAAGACGCGCGCGACCTGCTGCGCCGCGTTCCCCTGGGCCAATTGACCGAGTTGCGCGGCATTCAAGGCGGCATTGAAAATACCAACTACTTCCTGACGACCGATCAAGGAGAGTGGGTACTGACTTTGTTCGAGCGATTGACCGCCGAGCAGCTGCCCTTCTACCTGCACCTGATGAAGCACCTGGCCCACAAGGGCATCCCGGTGCCCGACCCGCAGGCCGATGCCAAGAGCGGCGACATCCTGCACAAGGTCTGCGGCAAACCCGCCGCCATCGTGCAGAAGCTGCGCGGCAAGAGCCAGCTGCAGCCCCTGCCCGTGCACTGCGCCGCCGTGGGCGAGATGCTGGCCAAAATGCACCTGGCTGGCCGCGACTACGCACGCGAGCAGCCCAACCTGCGCGGCCTGGCCTGGTGGAACCAGACGGTGCCCGTGGTCCTGCCCCACCTGGAGAGCGGCGCGGCCGAGCTGCTGCAGGCCGAACTGGCCTTCCAGAACCACACGGCAGCCTCGAGCGCCTACCGCGCCCTGCCACGTGGCCCGGTGCACGCCGACCTGTTCCGCGACAACGTGATGTTCGACGGCGAGCAGCTCACCGGCTTCTTCGACTTTTACTTCGCCGGCACCGACACCTTCCTGTTCGACCTGTGCGTGTGCCTGAACGACTGGTGCATCGACCATGCCAGCGGCGCCCACCGCACCGACAACGCCCAGGCCATGCTGCAGGCCTACCAGGCCGTGCGCCCGCTGGAAGCGGCCGAGCGCCAGCTGTTCAACGCCATGCTGCGGGCCGGCGCGCTGCGCTTCTGGATCTCGCGCCTGTGGGACTTCTACCTGCCACGCGAAGCCTCCATGCTGGTGCCGCACGACCCCACGCACTTCGAGCGCGTGCTGCGCCAGCGCGTGGCCTACCCCGTGGACCTGGGCAGCGCCGCCCCACACTGAGCCCTGCACGATCAGCCCCACGGACTGCTGCGCCGCGGCCGTGGGGTACAGTTGTGCGGATGCCGGGCGCCCAGCCCGCTGCCGCACCTTCCTGCGCCCCACCGACATGAAACTCCACATCGTTCCCGCCAGCACCGGCCTGCAATGGGTCAAGCTTGGCATGCAAACCTTCTGGCGCCAGCCCATGGCACTGACGGCCCTGCTGTTCCTCAGCATGGCGGCCGTCTCCTTGCTGGGCATGCTGCCGCTGATCGGGTCCTACCTGGCGCTGATCCTGATGCCCACCGTGTTCCTGGTGATGATGCTGGGCGCCGCCGAGGCCTCGCAGGACCGCATCCCCCGCCCCAGCCTGATCCTGGCGCCGTTTCGCAGCGGCCCGTCGCGCATCCAGGCGCTGGCCATCCTGGGCCTGTTCTACATGCTGGGCATCCTGCTGATCGTCAGCCTGACCTCGCTGTTCGACGACGGCAGCCTGGCGCGCCTGTCGCTGAGCAACGACCCCATCACCCCCGAAGTGGCGGAGGAGCTGGTGCAACAACCGGGCTTTCAGATCGCGCTGTGGAGCGGCTTCGTGCTCTACAACCTGCTGGCCATGCTGATGTGGCACGCCCCGGCGCTGGTGCAGTGGCACGGCGTCTCGCCCGTCAAGGCGGTGTTCTTCAGCGTCGTGGCCTGCGTGCGCAACTTCCGTGCCTTCTTCATGTACGCCCTGGGCTGGCTGGGCCTGGCGATCGCTGCGGGCCTGGTCCTGTCGCTGGTGACGCTGGTGCTGTCGCTGTTGCTGGGTTCGGCCGTGGCCCTGGCGGCCAACATCCTGACCATCATGCTGGGCATGGGCCTGGTCACCATGTTCCTGACCTCGGCCGTGTTCACCTTCCGCGACTGCTTTTCGCCGCCCGACGGCGAGCGCAGCCTGCACGTGGACGATGTGACCTACGACTACAAGTAAGCCGGCAAAGCACGCATGAAAAAAGGGACGCCGAGGCGTCCCTTTTTGCTGGCCGCCCCGCTCAGGGCTTGATGGCGATCTTCAGCACCCCGTCGCGCTGGTGCGCAAACAGGTCGTAGGCCTCGACGATGTCATCCAGCTTGCGCTGGTGCGTGACCAGCACGCCCAGATCCAGGCGCTGGGCAGCAATCACGTTCATCAGGCGGCGCATGCGCTCCTTGCCGCCAGGGCACAGGGCCGTGCGGATGGTGTGGTCGCCCAGGCCCGCGGCAAACTGCGCCAGCAGGATGGACAGGTCTTCCGAGTACACGCCCAGGCTGGACAGCGTGCCGCCGGGCTTGAGCACCTGCATGGCCTGGGCGAACGTGGTCTGCGTGCCCAGGGCCTCGATGGAGCTGTCCGCGCCCTTGCCGCAGGTGAGCTTCATCACCTCGTCCACGATGTCCACGTTGCGGAAGTTCAGCGTCACATCGGCGCCCATCTTCTTGGCGATGCCCAGGCGGTGGTCGTTGCCATCGACGGCGATGATGGTGGTCGCGCCCAGCAGGCGCGCGCCGGCCGTGGCGCACAGGCCGATGGGTCCCTGCGCGAATACCACCACGGTGTCGCCGATCTTGATGTTGGCGTTCTCCGCCCCCTTGAAGCCCGTGGACATGATGTCCGGGCACATCAGCACCTGCTCGTCGGTCAGACCATCGGGGATGGGTGCCAGGTTGGCCTGGGCGTCGGGCACCAGCACGTACTCGGCCTGGGTGCCGTCGATCAGGTTGCCAAAGCGCCAGCCGGCCGTGGCCTTGTAACCGTGGCAGCCGCACAGGCCTCGCGCCGCCAGGTAGCTGCCGTCCTGGCTGGGGTAGCCGTCCTGGGCCGCATAGCTGTTGAAGTTGGGGCAGATGGCCCCGGCGATCACGCGCTGGCCCTCGGTGTAGCCCTGCACGGCACTGCCCAGCTTCTCGATCACGCCCACCGGCTCGTGGCCCACGGTCAGGCCCTGGGCCACCGGGTACTCCCCCTTGAGGATGTGCACGTCGGTGCCGCAGATGGTGGTGGTGGTGATGCGGATCAGCGCATCGTTGGGGCCCACGTCGGGGACGGGTTTCTCGACAATCTCGATCCGGCCTTTGTTGATAAAGGCGGCGGCTTTCATCATGCGTGCCATGCTGTGCTCCTCATTCCCAATGAAAACACACTGCGCGGAGGGCAAGGCGTCCGCGCAACCCACACCCCAACTGTCCAAGGTGAAGCTGGGTTATGCCATGACTTGCATCAAGACCCGGGCCTAATCCACCACGGTCAGCTTGGCAATCGCCAGCGCCAACCACTTGGTGCCATGGCGCGGGAAGTTGATCTGCGCGCGCGCATCGTCGCCCGCGCCTTCCACCGCCAGCACCTTGCCCTCGCCAAACTTGGTGTGGAACACCGTCTTGCCCTTGACGATGCCGTGGCCCGGCACCGCCTTTTGCACCGGCACCGGCGGGCTGGCAAAGATTTCCGGCCCCTTGGGCGTATAAGTGCCAAATTGACCTCTGATGCCCGACTGCCAAGCGTTACCAGCTGCATTTTTGGGAGCAAAGCTACCAAAACCACCCTTGGCGCTGAGCCATTTGAGCGAGGCCTCGGGCAGCTCGTCGATGAAGCGGCTGGGCAGGTTGAAGGTGGTGCGCCCGTGCAGCATGCGGCTTTGCGAGTGGCTCAGGTACAGGCGCTTGCGCGCGCGGGTGATGGCCACGTACATCAGGCGGCGTTCCTCCTCCAGGCCGCCGCGGTCGCTCATGGCGTTCTCGTGGGGGAACAGGCCCTCTTCCAGCCCGCCGATGAAAACCACGTCGAACTCCAGGCCCTTGCTGGCGTGCACCGTCATCAGCTGCACCGCGTCCTGGCCGGCCTGGGCCTGGTTGTCCCCGGCCTCCAGGGCGGCGTGCACCAGAAAGGCCTGCAGCGGCGACAGGGTCTCGCCCGTCTCCACGTCGGTGCCCCCCAGCGGCAGGTCCAGCAGCGGCCGCGCCGTGTCCACGCCCTGGCTGGCCAGGCTCTGCGTGAGCGGTGCCCCGGTTTCGTCGACGGGCAGGGCCACCGCATCCTTGCCAAAGCCTTCCTGGGTCACAAAGCTCTCGGCCGCGTTCACCAGTTCCTTCAGGTTCTCGATGCGGTCCTGGCCTTCCTTGTCGCTCAGGTAAAAGTCCACCAGGCCGCTGACCTCCAGCATGCGCTCGATGGTCTGGCGCAGCGTCTTGCCCTGGGTCTCCTCGCGCAGCACGTCGATCTTGGCAACAAAACCCTGCAGCTTGGTGCCCGCGGCCCCGCCCACGGCAGTGACCGCGTCGGACAGCGAGCAGCCCGCGGCGCGCGCGGTTTCCTGTAGCGTTTCCACGCTGCGCGCGCCAATGCCGCGCGCCGGGAAGTTCACCACGCGCATGAAGCTGGTGTCGTCGTGCGGATTCTCGATCAGGCGCAGGTAGGCCAGGGCGTGCTTCACCTCGGCCCGCTCGAAGAAGCGCATGCCGCCGTACACGCGGTAGGGAATACCGGCATTGAACAGCTTGCTTTCGATCACCCGGCTCTGCGCATTGCTGCGGTACAGCACGGCGATCTCCTGGCGGCTGTAGCCGTCGTTGCGCACCAGGTCCTTGATCTCGCCCACCATCCAGCTGGCCTCGTCCAGGTCGGTCGGGGCTTCCAGCACGCGTACCGGCTCGCCGGCGCCCTGGTCGGTGCGCAGGTTCTTGCCCAGGCGCTGGCTGTTGTGCTCGATCAGCGCGTTCGCGCTGTCCAGGATGTGGCCGTAGCTGCGGTAGTTCTGCTCCAGCTTGATCTGGTGCTGCACGTCGAACTCGCGCACGAAGTCGCTCATATTGCCCACGCGCGCGCCGCGGAAGGCATAGATGCTCTGGTCGTCATCGCCCACGGCCAGCACGCTGCTGGTGGACTGCATGTGGCCATTCACCACTTCCCCCGCCAGCTGTTTGAGCCAGGCGTACTGCAGCTTGTTGGTGTCCTGGAACTCATCGACCAGGATGAAGCGGAAGCGCCGCTGGTAGTGCGCGCGCAGTGGCGCGTCATCACGCAGCAACTCGAAGCTGCGCAGCATCAGCTCGCCAAAATCCACCACGCCTTCGCGCTGGCACTGGTCCTCGTACAGCTGGTACAGCTCCACCTTCTTCTTGGTGTCCGGGTCCTGCGTGGGCACGTCGCGGGGGCGCATGCCCTCTTCCTTGCAACCGGCGATGAACCAGCCCAGCTGCTTGGGCGGAAAGCGCTCCTCGTCCACGTTGTACTGCTTGCACAGGCGCTTGATGGCCGACAGTTGGTCCTGCGTGTCCAGGATCTGGAAGGTGGCGGGCAGGCCGGCCGCCACATGGTGGGCGCGCAGCAGGCGGTTGCACAGGCCATGGAAGGTGCCAATCCACATGCCACGCACGTTGTAGGGCAGCATGGCCGACAGCCGCGCCGTCATCTCCTTGGCGGCCTTGTTGGTGAAGGTCACGGCCAGGATGCCGCCGGGCGAGACCTGGCCGGTCTGCAGCAGCCAGGCGATGCGCGTGGTCAGCACGCGGGTCTTGCCCGAGCCCGCCCCCGCCAGCACCAGCGCGTGGCCGGCCGGCAGCGTCACCGCCGCCAGCTGCTCGGCATTGAGGCCCTGCAACAGGGGCGAATTCTGGGAAGGCGGGGTGCCGGGCGCGGCAGCATCGAGCAGGTCTAGCGGAAACATGCCCCCATTCTAAAAAACCAGAGCCCGCCAGCGGCCTGCAGGTGCTTTGCATGCCGCAAAACCACGGCTTTCCGCGCCGGCTCGGGGTCACTTGCCCTTGGTACGCGCGGAACGGCGCGGCGATGGGCCTGCCGCAGCGCCTGCTTGCGCCTGCATCTTCGCCCACAGACTGTCGCGCTTTTGCAGCGATTGCGACACGCCGTCCTTGAGCTGCTGGGCCACGGCCGAGACCAGGGCATTGCACAGTGCAAAGGTCGCGGTGTACGAGTCGAAGGGCGAGGCATTGTGGGTGGACACCAGCAGACTGTGCTGGGCATGGCGCACCAATGGGGCGGCCATGCTGTCGCAAATCCCCAACACCGTGGCCCCGCACTCCCGAAAATACCGGGCTGCCTGCAGCGTGTCCTGGGCATAGCGGCGGATCGAGTAGGCGATCAGCACATCGTCGGGCGCCACCCACAGCAGGCGGTCCACCGGAAATGGGGCACGGCTGCCCAGGTCGGCCACCCCAGGGCGGCAGATGTTCAGGTGCGTGGTCAGGTACATGGCCACCGGCGAACTGTTTTCGCCAGCGACCACATAGATCCGGCCCTGGCACTGGCAGATGGCCTGCACCATGGCCTGGAAGGCCGCCATGTCCAGCTGCTGGAACGTGGCCTGCACGTTGTGCAAATCGTGCAGCACGGTGTCGTCCACACACTCGGACAGGCTGCGTTCACCGCCAATCGTGAAGTTGCTGCGCTGCGAGGGATTGGGCAGCGCCGCCGTCAGCTGGGTGCGCGCCTCACGCCGCACCTCGGCCATGCTGGGATAGCCCAATTTGGCAAAGAAGCGCACCACCGTCGGCGCGCTGGTGCCGGCCGCAGCCGCCATCACGCTGGCCGGGTCGAGCAAGCCTTCGGGGTAGCGTTGGCGCAGCGAGGCAGCCAGGTTGCGCTCACTCGCGGTGAGTGCATCGGCATACAGATCAATACGTTGCGGCAAAAACATAGGCAGCGGACTCAGGTCAAGGGAAAGAAATCGTGTGCACCCCGCCGGGCAACGGCGTGCATCCGGGGGATGGTCCTGCATGGCACGCCGCCAGGCAAGCCCGAACTGACCGGTCCATGCCCCATGCTTGACCGGCTTGCAATTCCTGACGACTTGTCGGAATAATGATTTTCCAATTTCACATAATTTTTATGATTATTGAAATTTTCATTTCATAAACATTGCCATGTCCCTCTCAACCGCGCCCTCTTCCCCCCCCTCCCCCGACGCCACAGCGGCCGCGCTGCAATGGCTGGCCGAACAGGCCAGCGCCATGCAGGAACTGCTGCAGCAAGTGGTGGATACCGACAGCGGCAGCGGCGATGTCGAAGGCGTACAGCGCGTGGCCGCATTGCTGCGCGCACGCCTGGAGGCCGCCGGCATTGCCGTCCAGACCCTGCCGGAGCCCGGCTGGGGCGAATGCCTGCTGGCCCGTGTCCCCGGCCACAACCCCGCAGCCACAGGCCATCTGCAGTTGATGGGGCACATGGACACGGTCTTCCCGCGTGGCACGACGGCGCAACGCCCGTTCCGTGTCGAAGCCGGCCGGGCCTACGGCCCCGGCGTGGCCGACATGAAATCCGGCTTGGTGATGAACGTGTTTGTGCTGGAGGCCCTGGCGCGCTTCGGGGGCAACGCGTCCCCGGTGCAGCTGTTCTTTTCCTGCGACGAAGAAGTCGGCTCCCCCGCCTGTCGCGGGCGCATCCGCGAAATCTCGCAGGGTGCACGCGCCGTGCTCAATGCCGAACCCGGCCGCATCAGCGGCAATGTCGTCAACGAGCGCAAGGGCTCGTACCGCATCGACTTTGAAGTCCAGGGTGTGGCCGCCCATGCCGGGGTCAATCCGCAGCAGGGCGCCAGCGCAATTGCCGCCCTGGCGCACAAGGTGCTTGCACTGCATGCGCTGACCGAGGCCCAGCCCGGACTGCATCTGAATGTCGGCTTCATCGAGGGGGGCATGGCCTCGAACGTGGTGGCACCGCTGGCCAAGGCCCACCTGGACATCCGTTACACCGCTGAAAACAATCTGGAGCATGCGCTGGACCAGGTGCGGGCCGTCATTGAAGCCGAGCACCTGCCACGCACCCAAGGCCGCATCACCGCCATGACCGGCACCTTGCCGATGGCGCGCACCCCCGATGCCCTGCTGCAGGCCTACCGCCGCAGCGCGGCCCAGGTGGGCTTCGAGGTCGATGGTGAATTCACCGGAGGCGCGGCCGACAGTGGTATCACCTCCTCCATGGGCATCCCCTCGCTGTGCGCCGTGGGCCCGGTCGGTGGCTATCCCCACAGCGAGCGCGAATTCTGCGACCTGACCACCTTCGTGCCGCGCGCCCAGGCGCTGCTGCTGACGCTGCAGGCACTGGGTTGATCCCTTGCTCCTTGCATCCCGTTCAGTGGCAGGCCCCCGTGCCGGCCGCTGAACCTGTTTAACCCTTGCCGGATTTCCGCATGCCTTCCTCCCACCACCCCATGACCACCCTCTCCCGTCGCCACCTCCTGGGCGCTGGCCTGGCCCTGGCCGGCAGCACCGCACTGCCAGCCCTGGCGCAGAGCGATAAATACCCCAGCCGGCCAATCACGCTGGTCGTGCCCTTCCCGCCCGGCGGCTCGGTGGACGTGATGGCGCGCATGTACAGCGACGCGCTGTCCCGCATCCTGGGCGTGCCCATGGTGATTGAGAACAAGCCGGGGGCCGGCGGCTCCATCGGCACGCAATACGTGGCACGCGCGAAGCCCGATGGCTACACGCTGGTCGTGTCCTCGCAGAGCAGCCACCTGGCCAACCCCTTGGTGCAGCCCAACCTGGGCTACGACCCCATCAAGGACTTTGCCAACCTGGCCATGCTCGGCCGCCAGCCCAACGTCGTTGTCGTCCACCCCAGCCTGCCAGTGAAGAACATGCAGGAATTTGTGGCCTACCTCAAGGCGCGTCCGGGTCAGGTGAACTTCTGCAGCGCCGGTGCCGGCAGCATGGGCCAGCTTAATGCCGAGGCCATGCTGATGCAGTACGGCGTCCAGGCCATGCACATTCCCTACAAGGGTGGCTCGCCACTGATCACCGCCGTGCTGGCCAACGAAGTGCAGTTTGCGTTCGACAACCTGGTGATCTTCCTGGAACACATCAAGGCCGGCAAGCTGCGCGCACTCGCCGTGGCCGCGCCCGAGCGCCTGGCCCAGCTGCCCGATGTGCCCACCTTCGGCGAGCTGAACCAGCCGATGCTCAATCAGACGTCCTGGACCGGCATCGCCGCCCCGCAGAACGTGCCCGCGGACATCCAGGACATTCTGTTCAAGGCCATCCGCCAGGCCGCGACCGAGCCGGCCATGGTCAAGCAGTTGAATGACCGGGCCGTGATCGTCCCCGAAGACATGAAGCCCGCCGCCTTCGAGAAGATGATGGCCGACCGCCTGGTAGGCTACGGCGAAGTGGTGCGCCGCGCCAAGATCAAGCCGGAGTAAGTGCATGGAGCGTGCCGGCAGCCCCTTCTGAGCGCTGGCGGCGCGCACCACATTCGGTTTCTCATATACCCCCCATGCATTTCGGGGCAAGCAACGAACCCGTGCGCCGGGTAGAATCAATCACCGGGCCCAAGTTTTTTGAGGTCCGGTTTTTTTGCCCGCTGTCTGCCAGCGCCGCACCAAACCGGTCTCCAAGCCAAGCGCCTACCCTCGAAAATTGAGGTGGGTGAGATTCCCACCGTGACCTTTCCGGAGCTTGGAACCATGGAAATCTTCGACTACGACAACATCCTGCTGCTGCCCCGCAAGTGCCGCGTGGAAAGCCGCTCGGAATGCGACGCCAGCGTGGAGCTGGGGGGCCGCACCTTCCGCCTGCCCGTCGTGCCCGCCAACATGAAGACCGTGCTGGACGAGAAGATCTGCAAATTCCTGGCGCAGCACGGCTACTTCTACGTGATGCACCGCTTTGACATCGACAACGTGGCCTTCACCAAGGCCATGCAGTCGCAGGGCCTGTACGCCTCGATCTCGCTGGGCGTCAAGCCTGCGGACTACGCCACCGTGGACCGCTTCGTCGCCGACGACATCTGCCCCGAGTACATCACCATCGACATCGCCCACGGCCATGCCGACAGCGTGAAGAACATGATCCAGTACCTGAAGGCCAAGATTCCCGACGCCTTCGTGATCGCCGGCAACGTGGCCACGCCCGAAGCGGTGATCGACCTGGAAGCCTGGGGCGCCGACGCCACCAAGGTGGGTGTGGGTCCCGGCAAGGTGTGCATCACCAAGCTCAAGACCGGTTTTGGCACGGGCGGCTGGCAGCTGTCGGCGCTGAAGTGGTGCGCCCGCGTGGCCACCAAGCCCATCATTGCCGACGGCGGCATCCGCAGCCACGGCGACATCGCCAAGAGCATCCGCTTCGGCGCCACTATGGTGATGATCGGTTCGCTGTTTGCCGGCCACGAGGAATCGCCCGGCAAGACCGTGGAAGTCGATGGCGAGCTGTTCAAGGAGTACTACGGCTCGGCCTCGGACTTCAACAAGGGCGAGTACAAGCACGTCGAAGGCAAGCGCATTTTGGAACCCGTGAAGGGCCCGCTGAAGAACACGCTGATCGAGATGGAGCAGGACGTGCAGTCCTCGATCAGCTACGCTGGTGGCACCAAGCTGATGGACATCCGCAAGGTCAACTACGTGATCCTGGGCGGTGACAACGCCGGTGAACACCTGCTGATGTAAGCCTGCGCTAGCACGCGCCCTCCCCCAAAAAGCTGCCCCTCCGGCAGCTTTTTTCATGCCTGCACGCCCACGGCCACCCCGTTGTGCGCCGCCGCAGGTCGACGGTCACGGCCAGGTAAACGGTGTGCAAACGTCTGCAACACTTTGTTGAATCCACGAACTTCCGCACGACAGCGAGCACCAACCCCGTGCAAGTCAATTTCTCGATTGGAGTTCCTGAATGAAGAAGAAAATCATGGTCACCCTGCCCCTGCTGGCGGTGGCTGCCACCGGCTCGGCCTTTGCACAGTCTTCCGTCACCCTGTTCGGTAACGTGGATGCTGCGGCCACGGTGGTCGATGGCCACAACACCTAGTCGGGCCTGAACTCTGGCGGCAACAAGGACAGCTATTTCGGCCTGCGCGGCGTCGAGGACCTGGGCGGTGGGCTGAAGGCCCAGTTCTGGCTGGAATCGGGCATCAACGCCGGCACCGGCGCGGGCGACTCCGGCAGTGGCGTGGACTTCAAGCGCCGCGCCACCGTTGGCCTGATGGGCAACTTCGGTGAAGTGAACCTGGGCCGCGACGAAACCGCCGCCTACAAGGCCATGAAGCGCTACGACGTGTTCCACCACGCCGGCATCGGTGGCTCGCAGGCCTGGGGCATCGGCAACAACGACGACAAGCGCAAAGACAACCTGATCGGCTATGTCTCGCCCAGCTTCGGCGGTGTGACCTTCTCGGCCAACTACGCCTTCGGCGAAACCAACCAGAGCACCTGGAAGACCAAGGCCTACTACGACGCAGCCGTGTCGTACGACCAGGGCCCCTGGTCCGCCAGCCTGGCGGCCGAGCAGCAGAACAACGTCGACTTCGGCGGCGCCAACATCCGCCAGCGCGCCTACGCCGTGGGCACCGGCTATGACTTCGGCAGCTTCAAGCTGCTGGGCGCGTACCGCCAGGCGCGCAACACACCCGAAGGCCAATCCACCGTGAAGAGCGAGACCTACACCCTGGGCGCCTCGGCACCCGTGGGTGCGGCCGGCGTGGTCAAGGCGGCGTACAACCATTACCAGTACCAGCCCGTGGGCGTGGCCACCAAACTCAAGGCCGACCAGCTGTCCCTGGGCTATGAGCACAACCTGTCCAAGCGCACCGCGGTCTACGGCACCTACGCGTTCCTGAAGAACAAGGGCTACGACGCGGCCGTGGGCGGCATGAGCCTGGAGCCCGCCGCCCTGCTGAGCGACAGCGGCAAGCAGCAAGGCCTGCAAGTGGGCGTGCGCCACACCTTCTAAGAGGGGCCGCCTGGTGGGGCAAGGCGCCTTGCGGGGCGCCTTTTTGCTACTCCAACCATAGCTTCTGGCGCAGGACACACCTGCGCTGGAGGCTATTTTTGTTGGTAATGGAGTGGTGTGCGGCGGGTGGTTGCGGGCGCCACCCTGCACAGCGCCATCCCCTCGGCCCCAGCCCCCCGCACGCGGCGAGCCAGACGTTGCACGGCGCCGCCAGCCACCAGCGGCCTCGGTGCGCAGCAGCGCCCACACAGCCGGCCGCATATGGGGCTGGGCCCGCTACACCACCGCAGGGCTGAAGGGCTCGGGCCGGCGCGCCAGCAAGTCCGACAGCCGTTGCAGGCCGGCCTTCAGCCGGCCCCGGTCCTGGGTGCTGCCCAGGGAAATGCGGATGGCATTCACGGAGGCGCGGCCGGGGTCACCGGTGGCAAAGGCTTGCGCGGGTGTGACGGCGATGCCCTCGCGCCCGGCCGCCTGCGCCAGCTGCGCGGAGCTCCAGTAGCCCGGCAACTCCAGCCAGACATGCAGGCCGTCGCCCGCGCCGCTGTAGCGCCCCGCCAGCACATCCCTGGCCATGCGGTGGCGCAGGCGCGCCTCCTGGCGCACGCCCGCCATCAAGCGCTGCGCCGAACCGTCCAGGATCCACTGCGTGGCCAGGGCGGCCGTCAACGGCGCGACCATCAGCGCAAACGACCGGAGCGCAACCAGAAAGCGCTCGCGCTCCTGCGGGTCGGGGATGCGCACGAAGGCGACCCGCAGGCCGGGGGTCAGGCACTTCGACAGGGTCGAGATGTAGATCACCTGCGCCGGCGCCCAGGTGGCAATCGGCGGCGGCGGGGCCTCGGCCAGCAGCCAGTAGGGGTCGTCCTCGACGATGCGCACCTGGCAGCGCTGGGCAATGCGGGCAATCTCCTGGCGCCGGGGCTGCGGCATGGTGATGGCCGTCGGGTTCTGCAAGGTTGGGTTGAGGTAGACCAGCTTGGGCTGGTGCGCGCGGCAGGCTTGCTCCAGCGACTGCGGCAGCATGCCATGGTGGTCCGCATCCACCGCCACGATGCGCCGCCCGAACTGGGTGGCGGCGGTGCGCAGACCGGGGTAGCTGGCGGGCTCGGCCAGGATCACATCGCCAGGCTCGGTCAGCGCCAGGATCAGGGCCGCGATCGCTGCTTGCGCCCCCGGGCAGACCAGCACCTGCGCAGCCTCCAGCGGGCCAAACATCGGCGCCAGCCAGTGCGCACCCGCCTGGCGGTCGGCGTCGCTGCCCCCACCCAGGTGGTAGGTCATCAGCAGTGGCGCATCGGCCCGCATCAGCACCTGGGCCAGCCCTTGCCGGAGCAGGTCGCCGAAGTCCACGCCATCGGGCGGTGGCGGGGTATTCATGCTCAGGTCCAGGATGGGCGCCAGTTCGACCTTGGGCGCTGCCACGTAGGTGCCGCGGGCGCCGCGGCCCTCCAGCAGGTGGCGGCGCCGGGCTTCGTCGTAGGCGCGCGTGACCGTCGTCAGGTCCACGCCCAGTTGGGCGGCCAGGTGGCGCTGCGGTGGCAGGCGGTCACCGGGTTGCAGAGCGCCGCCCGCCACCGCCGCCTGCAGCGCATCGGCGATCTGCAGAAAACGTGGGCCGCCCTGCCGGGCCAATTGCGGCAACCAGGGGGGGGAAGGGTCCTCTTGCATGGTTTTCAACGCCGAGATGCGCGCGCGATGTATGGAAATTGCTTTTCAGTAGAGTATGTTCCAGAGCCGGTAGCAACACTGTCTTTGCAGGGATGTCGCTGACCATGTGGCCGCCCCCTTCGGGCGGCGGTGCGCCCCAGGACAGACCGTGTCACGTCATAGCTTGGAAGTTTTCAAATGATCGATTGGGTCCCCGTAGTCTTCGTCACGTTCAAGGTCGGCATCTTTGTCACGTGCATGTTCTTCGCCATCAAGTGGCATTACGACCAGGGCAAGAAAAAAGGGGCGAGCCGGCGCGCCCTGCTGCTCACGGGCGGCAAGGTGGCCGCCATCTTCATGCTGGCCCTGCTGGGCGTGATGCTGTTCACCTTCACCCTGGCCAAAACGCTGGGCCTGGACCTGAGCCTGAACTGAGGCCCTGGCGGGGCGGGTGGCTGCTCGCGGCCCTCTGCCTTGCAGGCGCCCAGCGGCCCCTGGGATCGATCCAGGCCATAGTGCCACAATCGGCCTTCCGTGCAAGCACAGCGAGCGCAAGACGCTATCAAAACAAAAGGAGCCACCTGGCTCCTTTTGTACGTTCAGCGCAGCGGCTGAAAAGTTCTTTACAGCTTGCCGGCCATCTCGGGCACGGCCGCAAACAGGTCGGCCTCCAGCCCATAGTCGGCCACCGAGAAGATCGGCGCCTCGGGGTCCTTGTTGATCGCCACGATCACCTTGGAGTCCTTCATGCCCGCCAGGTGCTGGATCGCACCCGAGATGCCCGCCGCGATGTACAGCTGGGGCGCCACAATCTTGCCGGTCTGGCCCACCTGCAGGTCGTTGGGGGCGTAGCCCGCATCGACCGCCGCACGGCTGGCACCAATGGCGGCGCCCAGCTTGTCGGCCAGGGGGGTGATGACTTCGTTGAACTTCTCGGCGCTGCCCAGGGCACGGCCACCGGAGACGATGATCTTGGCGGCGGTCAGCTCGGGGCGGTCGCTCT
>NZ_JAZHFR010000003.1:0-99687 GCF_036541385.1 Comamonas sp. GCA5
CGCAGGCGGCCGCGAATCCACCGCCCACGGCCCCGGCGCTCGCACCGGACGCCGGCCCTGCGGACCAGAACCCGGCTGGCGATTGGGGCGCCATGCCCGCCTCGCAGGCCGAGCCCCTGCAGGCGGTGAAAGCACTGAGGCCTTTTCAGCCAAAAAAAGCCTGACGCGCTCTGCCCCCACGGGCCAGGCCGGACAGGCCGTGGCAGGGCGCGACAGCAACACGGCACGCAAGGGCCGCAGCCTGGGGCCGGCCAGCCGTCAGCTGAACTGGGCCGCCACGCTGGCGGCCAAGGGCACCGGTGCGCTGCTGCCGCAGCATCTGCACTTTCGCCGCCAGCCGCAGGGGCGCAAGACCTTGCACCTGGTGCTGCTGGACCAGTCCGCGTCCATGCTGCGCGGGCAGAAGCTGGCCTGGGCCAAGGGCTGCGTGCTGGCCCTGTCCACGCTGTTCTACCGCCGCCGCGACGCGATGGCCGTCATCGGTTTTGCGGGTGAGCAGGCGCAGTGGCTGCAAAAGCCCGGCAAGGCCGGGCTGTTCAATGAGCACTGGATTGCTCCGTTGCGCGGTGGCGGGGCTACGCCCATCCAGTCGGCCATCGATGCCGTGCAGGACGCCGTGCGCCGCGCCCCGGCTGGCACGCGGGCGGCGGTGTGGCTGCTGACCGACGGCCGGTTCGACCCGCTACCGCAGCGCCCCGGGGGGGGCGACGACTGCTACATCATCGACTTTGAAGACGGTGCAGTGGCCCTGGGCCGCTGCCACCGCCTGGCCGAGATGTGGGGCGGCACCTGCGTGCCTGCCGCGCAGTGGGGCGCACCGACCGCGGGCTAAGCGGCGACCGCCGGGGGGGCGCAACGGGAATTGGCGCGATCCGTCAAGCCATATCCGAGCAGGCGGTCATGGTGCTGCCGGTGGCGACATCGGCACTGCCCGCATAGTTGGGGCAAGGAGCTGATGCCGCATGACCCCACGCCCAGACTGCCCCCCACCCGCACCGCCTTGGCACGCGCAACCGGCCGAGCAGGCCTTGGCCGCGCTGGACAGCCGCCCCCAGGGACTGACTGCCGCGCAGGCCGCGCAGCGCCTGGCCCAGCACGGACCCAACCGCTTGCAGGCGGCCCCCCGGCGCAGTGCTTGGCTGCGCCTGCTGCTGCAGTTCCACAACGTGCTGCTGTACGTGATGCTGGCCGCGGCGGTGGTCACGGCCTTCCTCGGCCACTGGGTGGACACCGGTGTGCTGCTGGCGGCGGTGCTGGTCAATGCCGCCATCGGCTTTGTGCAGGATGGCAAGGCCGAATCGGCGCTGGATGCCATCCGCGCCATGCTGTCGCCGCACGCCGTGGTGCTGCGCGATGGCCAGCGCCAGGAGATCGACGCGGCAGACCTGGTGCCCGGCGATGTGGTGCTGCTGGCCTCGGGCGACCGCGTGCCGGCCGACCTGCGGCTGCTGCAGGTCAAGGAGCTGCGCTGCGATGAATCCGCGCTCACCGGCGAGTCCGTGCCGGTGGACAAGCACATAGAGGGCGTGGCCGCCGAGGCCCCCCTGGGGGACCGCCGTGGCATGGCCTATGCCGGCACCCTGGTCGCCTATGGCCAGGCCACCGGTCTGGTGGTGGCCACGGCACGCGACACCGAGATCGGCCGCATCGACCGCCTGCTGGCCGATGTGGCCAGCACCAGCACGCCCTTGCTGCGCCAGATCGACCATTTCGGCCACCGGCTGGCTGGGGTCATCCTGGGGCTGGCGGCGCTCACCTTTGTCCTGGGGGTCTGGCTGCGTGGGCACCCGGCGGCCGACATGTTCATGCTGGTGGTGGCGTTGGTGGCCTCGGCCATCCCCGAGGGGCTGCCGGCCATCATGACCATCACCCTGGCCCTGGGCGTGCAGCGCATGGCGCAGCGCCAGGCCATCGTGCGCCGCCTGCCGGCGGTGGAGACCCTGGGGTCGGTCACGGTGATCTGCTCGGACAAGACCGGCACGCTGACCCGCAACGAGATGACGGTGCAGCGCGTGGTCTGCGCCGGGCTGGACGTGGCCGTCAGCGGTGCCGGCTACCTGCCCGAGGGGCGCTTCCAGGTGGGCGCACACGTGATCGACCCCGACCGCCACGAAGCCCTGGCGCTGGCCTTGCGGGCGGGCGTGCTGTGCAACGACGCGCGCATGGCGCTCGATGACCAGGGCCAGTGGCATGTGGTGGGCGACCCGACCGAAGGGGCGCTGCTGGTGGCCGGCCACAAGGCGGGACTGCTGCAGGAGGTGGCGGCGGCCGCTTGGCCGCGCAGCGACTCCATCCCCTTCGAGTCGCAGCACCGCTTCATGGCCACGGGCCACCGTGATGACGCCGGCACGCCCTGGATCTTTGCCAAGGGCGCGCCCGAGAAGATGCTGGACATCTGCGACCGGGAATGGGGGCCGCAGGGCGAGCGGCCCGTGGATGTCGACACCTGGCGGCGCATGGCCACCGACATGGCTGCGCGCGGCCTGCGCCTGCTGGGCCTGGCTTGCAAGCGGGCGGCCCCGCCGGGCAGGGGCTGACCTTTGCCGATGTGGCCCAGGGCTACACCCTGCTGGCCCTGGTCGGCATTGCCGACCCGCCGCGCGACGAGGCGGTGCGGGCCGTGGCCCAGTGCCATGCGGCCGGCATCCGCGTGAAGATGATCACCGGCGACCATGGCGAGACCGCGCGCGCCATCGGTGCGCAGCTGGCCATCGGGACGGGCAAGCCCGCCGTCACCGGGGCCGAGCTGGAGCTGATGGACGATGCCGAGCTGCAGCGCATGGCGCTGGAGGTGGACGTGTTCGCGCGCGCCAGCCCGGAGCACAAGCTGCGCCTGGTGCAGGCCCTGCAGCGGCACGGCCAGGTGGTGGCCATGACTGGCGACGGCGTGAACGACGCCCCGGCCCTGAAATGCGCCGATGTGGGCGTGGCCATGGGCGGCAAGGGCACGGAAGCGGCCAAGGAGGCGGGCGATGTGGTGCTGGCCGACGACAACTTCGCCACCATCGCCGCAGCCGTGCACGAAGGGCGCGCGGTGTACGACAACATCCGCAAGTTCATCCTGTTCATGCTGCCCACGAACGGCGGTGAGGCGCTGGTGGTGATCGCCGCCATCCTGTTCCAGCTGACGCTGCCGATGACACCGGCCCAGGTGCTGTGGATCAACATGGCCACGTCCTGCACCCTGGGGCTGGCGCTGGCCTTCGAGCCGGCCGAGCCGGGCATCATGCAGCGGCCCCCGCGCCCGCCGCAGGAGGCCCTGATTTCCGGCCTGTTCATCTGGCGCGTGCTGCTGGTTTCGGTGCTGATGATGGCGGCCGCGCTGGGCCTGTTCCTGTGGGAGCTGGCGCAGGGCACCGAGCTGGCCGTGGCGCGCACCATGGCCGTCAGCACCATCGTGCTGGCGGAGATGGGCTACCTGCTCAGCAGCCGCTTGGTGCTGGCCCCGGCCTTCAGCCGGGAGGCCCTGAACGGCAACTGGGTGCTGGTGTGGACGCTGCTGGCCTGCCTGCTGCTTCAGCTGGGCTTCGTGCACCTGCCGGTGCTGCAGTCCATCTTTGGCTCGGCGGCGCTGGATGCGGCGCAGTGGGCCAAGGTCGCCCTGGCGGGGGGCGTGGTGTTCCTGGGCACCGAGCTGGACAAGTGGCGTGCCCGCCGGGCAGCGCAGCGCCGCTGAGCTGGGGGCGGTGCCTGCCCGCCACAGCGCCCGGATGGGGTGCGGCTGTGCGATCTGCATAAAAAAAGCTACCGGCGCTTGCTGGACAAGCGCGGGCAGCTATGTTTTTGCGTGGTGTGGATCAGCCCAGTAGCAAGGCGTCGTCGGCCAGCTTTTCGCCGCGCACCTTCTCGAACATCTGCAGCAGGTCGGGCACATCCATCTGGGCACGCTCTTCGCCGCGCACGTCCAGCACCACCTGGCCCTGGTGCAGCATCACCGTGCGCTCGCCCACGTCCAGGGCCTGGCGCATGCTGTGCGTGACCATCATGGTGGTCAGCTTGCTTTCGGCCACGATGCGTGCGGTCAGCTGCAGCACGAAGTCGGCGGTGCGGGGGTCCAGCGCGGCGGTGTGCTCGTCCAGCAGCAGGATGCGCGAGGGCTGCAGCGCCGCCATCAGCAGGCTGACGGCCTGGCGCTGACCACCGGAGAGCAGGCCGATGCGGTCGCTGAGGCGGTTTTCCAGGCCCAGGCCCAGCGTGGCCAGGCGTTCGCGGTACAGCTCGCGGTGCTCGGCCTTGACGGCCAGCGACAGACCGCGCGAGCCGCCCCGGCGGTGCGCCAGGGCCATGTTCTCTTCGATGGTCAGGTCTTCGCAGGTGCCGGCCATGGGGTCCTGGAACACGCGGGCCACGCGGTGGGCACGGTCCCAGACCGGGCGACGGGTCATGTCCTCGCCCGAGATGTGGATGCTGCCCTTGTCCACGCTCTGGTCGCCGGAGATGGTGTTCAGGAATGTGGACTTGCCGGCGCCGTTGGAGCCGATGACGGTGACAAACTGGCCGTCGGGGATCTCCAGCGACAGGCCGCGCAGTGCGCGGGTTTCGATGGGGGTGCCGGGGTTGAAGGTGAGTTCGAGGTTTTTGGCGCTCAACATAGGGGTTCGACTTTCTTCACAGTGGGCGCATCAATACTTGCGGCTCAGCTTGCGCTTGAGCTGGGGGATCACCAGGGCGATGGTCACCAGCACTGCGGTGACCAGGTTCAGGTCCTGCGCCTTGAGGCCGATGAAGTCGCTGTTGAGTGCGGCGGCGATGAAGAAACGGTAGACGATGGCGCCGACCACCACGGCCAGCGTGGCCCAGATGATCTTGCGCGAGGGCAGGATGGACTCGCCCACGATCACGGCGGCCAGACCGATGACGATGGTGCCGATGCCCATGGAGATGTCGGAGCCGCCCTGGGTCTGCACGAACATGGCGCCGGCCAGGCCGACCAGGCCGTTGGAGACGGCCATGCCCAGCAGGATCATGGCGCCGGTGTTCACGCCCTGGGCACGGGCCATGCGTGGGTTGGAGCCGGTGGCACGGATGGCCAGGCCTCGCTCGGTGGCAAAGAACCAGTCCAGGGCCAGCTTGGCCGCGACCACGATCACCAGCAGCAGCAGGGGGCGGAACACGTAGTCTTCCATGCCGGTGGGTTGCAGCAGATTGAAGATGGTGGGGTCGTTGATCAGCGGCACGTTGGGGCCGCCCATGATGCGCAGGTTCACGGAATACAGCGCGATCATCATCAGGATCGAGGCCAGCAGGTCCATGATCTTGAGCTTGACGTTGAGCCAGCCCGTGACCATGCCGGCCACGGCGCCGGCCGCCGTGGCGGCCAGGGTGGCGATCCAGGGATTGGTGCCTGCGGCAATCAGCACGGCGCAGACCGCGCCACCCAGGGGAAAGCTGCCGTCCACGGTCAGGTCCGGGAAACGCAGCAGTCGAAAGGAGATGTACACACCCAGCGCGACGAGGGCGAAGATCAGGCCAATTTCAATGGCACCGAACAGCGAAAACAGGGACATGGAAGGAAAACGGTCGGTAGCTGGGGTTCAACGAAAAAAGGCAGGGCCAAGGCGTTGGCACCTGCCTTTGGGAAGGGTGCAAGCTTATTGCACGACTTGCGCGGCGCTCTTGACCAGGGCGTCGGACAGCTTGACGCCTTGCTTTTCAGCGGCGCCGGGGTTCACGAATAACTCCATCTTGGTGCTGACTTCGGGTTTGATGCTGCCAGCGGCTTCACCCTTGAGGATGCGCGCCACCATGCGGCCGGTCTGTTCGCCCAGGTCACGGTAGTTGATGCCATAGGCCGCCACGGCGCCGCGCTTGACGGAGTCGGTGTCCGAGGCCACCAGCGGGATTTTGGCGTCCTGGCCGACCTTGACCAGGGATTCGTAGGCCGACACCACGTTGTTGTCGGTGTTGGTGTAGATCACGTCGACCTTGCCGATCAGCGAACGGGCGGCGCTGCCCACGTCCACGGAACGGGGGGCTGCGGCTTCCACCAGGGTCATGCCCAGGCTGGGCAGCAGCTTTTGCAGTTCCTTGACCACGACCACGGAATTGGCTTCACCGGGGTTGTAGACCATGCCGATGCGCTTGGCGCCGGGCACGACCTGCTTGACCAGGTCCATCTGCTTGTCCAGGGCCAGCAGGTCAGACACGCCGGTCACATTGGTCTTGGAGGGTTCCCACGAAGCCACCAGCTTGGCGGCCACGGGGTCGGTCACGGCGGAGAACACCACGGGCACGGTCTTGGTGGAGGCCACCACAGCCTGGGCCGAGGGCGTGGCGATGGCCACGATGGCGTCGGGCTTGTCACCCACGAACTTGCGGGCGATCTGGGCGGCTGTGCCGGTGTTGCCTTGGGCGCTTTGGTACTGCCACTTCAGGTTCTTGCCGGCTTCGAAACCTGCGTCCTTCAGTGCCGCCTGCACGCCATCACGCACGGCGTCCAGGGCAGGGTGCTCGACGATGGCCGTCACGGCCACGGATTTGTCCGCCGCATGGGCGCTGGTCATCGAAGCGATTGCCAATGCGATGGCACCCAGTGGTGCCCAAGACTTGAAGTTCATTGCTTTTTCTCCACCATTGTTATGAAGCCGATGCGGCCTGCGACATGCACATGCAAAGAACGGGCCAGCTGTGGCTGCTTTGCAGCCGATCAAGTCTATAGCAGCGGATGTTGGCTCCCTGGGCTGTCGCGCAGGCTGTGTGACAGTTTTCCTACATTGCGCAATTTTGTTGCGCAATGTATCGATATGGTGCGTTTTGCATGAGGCTAGTGCGTTCTGCAATGAAAAAAGACTCGCCAAGCGAGTCTTTTTTGCACGATGCATGCGGCCAGGGCTTACATGCCGGAGTAGTTCGGGCCACCACCGCCTTCGGGCGTTACCCAGACGATGTTCTGCGTGGGGTCCTTGATGTCGCAGGTCTTGCAGTGCACGCAGTTCTGCGCATTGATCTGCAGGCGCTTGCCGCCATCGGCCTCGTTGTCCACGAACTCGTAGACCCCAGCGGGGCAGTAGCGGCTTTCCGGTCCTGCGTACTTGGCCAGGTTGATGCTCACGGGCACCGAAGCGTCCTTGAGCGTCAGGTGGGCGGGCTGGTCCTCGCCGTGGTTGGTGTTGCTGATGAACACGCTGGACAGGCGGTCAAAGGTCAGCTTGCCATCGGGCTTGGGGTATTCGATGGGCTGGCACTCTGCCGCCGGCTTGAGGTAGGCGTGGTCCGGCTTGTCACGGTGCAGCGTCCAGGGGATGTTGCCCTTGAGCAGGAACTGCTCGACCCCGTTCATGACGGTGGCGGTGGACAGGCCCTTCTTGAACCAGGCCTTGAAGTTGCGGGCCTTCCACAATTCGTCGTATAGCCAGCTGCTTTCAAACGCGGTTTCGTAGGCCGAGAGCACATCGCCCTGGCGGCCGGCAACGATGGCTTCGTAGGCGGCTTCGGCCGCCAGCATGCCGGTCTTGATGGCGGCGTGGCTGCCCTTGATGCGCGACACGTTCAGGAAACCGGCATCGCAGCCCACCAGCGCACCGCCGGGGAACACGAACTTGGGCAGACTCAGGATGCCGCCGGCCGTGATGGCGCGGGCACCGTAGGAGATGCGCTTGGCCGGCTTGATGCCGTGGGCCTCGTCGCCTTCCAGGTAGTAGCGGATGTTGGGGTGGGTCTTCCAGCGCTGCATCTCCTCGAACGGAGACAGGTAGGGGTTGGCGTAGTCCAAGCCGACCACATAGCCCAGCGTGACCAGGTTGTCCTCAAGGTGGTACAGGAAGCCGCCACCATAGGTCTTGCTGTCCATGGGCCAGCCGCCGGTGTGCAGGACCATGCCGGGCTTGTGGCGGGCAGGGTCGATTTCCCACAATTCCTTGATGCCGATGCCGTAGGTTTGCGGGTCCTTGTCGGCGTCCAGCTGGAACTTGGCGATCAGTTGCTTGCCCAGGTGGCCGCGAGCGCCTTCGGCAAAGATGGTGTACTTGCCGTGCAGTTCCATGCCCAGCTGGAAGTCGCCCGTGGGCTCGCCGTCCTTGCCCACGCCCATGTTGCCGGTGGCCACCCCCTTGATGGAGCCATCGTCGTTGAACAGCACTTCGGCCGCTGCAAAGCCGGGGAAGATTTCCACGCCCAGGGCTTCGGCCTGGTCGGCCAGCCACTTGGTCACAAAGCCCAGGCGGACGATGTAGTTGCCTTCGTTGTGGAAGCACTTGGGCAGCAGGAAGTTGGGGGTGCGCAGCGAGCTTTTCTCGCTCAGGAACACCATGGCGTCCTCGGTGACGGGCTGGTTCAAGGGCGCGCCCTTGGCCTTCCAATCAGGGATCAGTTCGCTCAGGGCGATCGGGTCCATGATGGCGCCCGACAGGGTGTGGGCACCGGGTTCGGAGCCCTTTTCCAGCACCACCACCGAGACGTCCTGGCCCTTCTCGGCCGCCAGTTGCTTGAGGCGGATCGCCGTGGCCAGACCGCCAGGGCCTCCGCCCACGATCACGACGTCGTATTCCATGGCCTCGCGCGGCCGTACTGGGCCAAGATTTCTTCGTTTGTCATCGGGGGTCTCTCTTGGATGGTGAAAATTTTTTCTTGCCGTTTGCGTGTCAAGGCGCATGGACCAAAACTGCGGCCGATTCTATGCGGTGCTTGGTGTGGATCCAACGTTCTGCGCAGGGGCACAGCGTTGGCAAACGACCGAAACCGGCCTTCCTGGCCGCAGATGTGACGCCTGGGTGACAGTGGCCGTCGCAGAAGGCGATGTTCGGAATTCCGAATGTGTGGCCCTGTGGGTTGTTCGGAATTCCGTGCGATTTTATGCGGAAATGTTTGCTTCTCATAAGAAAATCAATCACTTGGCGTTGATTTTAGAGCTGGCACGGTCCCTGCGAATGCAGGCGCAGGCCACAACGGTGGCTGTGTATGCATGGGAGACAAACCATGCCTGGCACCCAGTGGCTTGAGGTCCTGGTGTTGCAGGCGTGGGGCAAGGGCAGGGCCAAGCACTGCCGCCCCTGGGGCTGACTTGCACGCCCGACCAACAATCAACGGAAAACCGCATGAAATTCAATCGTTTGACCACCCTGGTCCTGATGGCCATGGTGCTGGGTGTGCTGGTGGGCTATGCCTGCCACAGCTACGCTCCCAGTCCCGAAGCGGCCAAGGAGATCGCCAGCTACTTCAGCATCCTGACCGACATCTTCCTGCGCATGATCAAGATGATCATTGCGCCCCTTGTGTTTGCCACCCTGGTCGCAGGCCTGGCGGGCATGGGCGATGCCAAGGCCGTGGGCCGCATCGGCAGCCGTGCTCTGGGCTGGTTCATTGCGGCCTCGTTCTGCTCGCTGTTCATCGGTCTGGTGTTCTCCAACCTGCTGCAGCCTGGCCATGCCCTGAATGTGCCGCTGCCCGATTCGGCCGCTGGCCTGCAACTCAAGACCTCGGCGCTGAACCTCAAGGACTTCATCACCCACGTCTTCCCGAAGAACATCTTCGAGGCCATGGCCACCAACGAGGTGCTGCAGATCCTGGTGTTTGCGCTGTTCTTCGGTGTGGCCCTGGGCCATCTGCACAGCCAGACCGCGCGTTCGCTGGTCAGCACCATGGAGGAGGTGGTCCACGTGATGCTCAAGGTCACCGACTACGTGATGCGCTTCGCCCCCGTGGGCGTGTTCGGCGCCGTGGCCGCCACCATCACCGTCCAGGGTCTGGGCATGCTGTCGGTGTTCGGTAAGTTCATGCTGAGCTTCTACTTGGCCCTGGCCACACTGTGGCTGCTGCTGGTGGTGGCCGGGTATGTCGTGCTGGGCAAGGACATCTTCCGTCTGCTCAAGCTGATCCGCGGCCCGCTGCTGGTGGGCTTTTCCACGGCCAGCAGCGAATCGACCTACCCCAAGCTGATGGAGCAGCTGGAGAAGTTCGGCGTCAAGCCGCGCGTCACGGGCTTTGTGCTGCCCCTGGGCTACTCGTTCAACCTCGATGGCTCCATGGTGTACACCACCTTCCTGGCGATCTTCATCGCCCAGGCCTACGGCATCGAGATGTCGCTGACGGCGCAGATCACCATGCTGCTGGTGCTCATGGTCTCCAGCAAGGGGATTGCCGGCGTGCCGCGGGCCTCGCTGGTGGTGGTGGCCGCCGTGCTGCCCATGTTTGGCCTGCCCGAGGCCGGCATTTTGCTGATCCTGGGCATCGACCACTTCCTGGACATGGGCCGTACCCTGACCAATGTGCTGGGCAACGCGATTGCCACGGCCGTGGTCGCCAAGTGGGAAAACGCCATCGACCCCGTCGATCCGGCCCTGGCCGAGCGCGAAGAGGTCCTGCCCGCACCGGGTGAGGACGGTGCGCCCCAGACCGCCTGAACGACCACGTGGCCACTCCGGGCGGCGCCCCCGGCGCAGCGGCGGGCGCTGCTACCATTGCCGCACTCACCATGCCAGTCCGCCGCCCGCTGCGCCAGCTCCTTCTGTTCCTGCTTTGGCTTGCCTTGACGGGGCTGAGCGGCTGGCTGGCGCTCCAACTGGCCCAGCGCGTGGGCATCGCCGAGCTGCGCGCCACCGGCATGCACCGCCTGGAGCTGTACGGCGCCAGCCTGCAGCGCGAGATCGGCAAATACGCCTTCCTGCCCGGGGTGCTGGAGCTGGAGGGCGATGTGCTGGACCTGCTGCAGGCTCCGGACACGCCGGGGTTGGCCGGCAAGGTCAACGCCTACCTGGAGCAGCTCAATGACCGCGCCGGCACGTTGAGCATCTACGTCATCACGACCCAGGGGCGCGTCGTGGCCGCCAGCAACTGGCGCGCGCCGACAGCTATTTCGGCGAGAACCTCGCCTTCCGCCCCTATTTCCGCGATGCCCTGGACACCGGCAGCGGGCGTTTCTTCGGCATCGGCACCACCCGCGGCGAACCCGGCTACTACCTGGCCACGGCCCTGGGCAACAGCCGCCACACGGTGGGCGTGGCCGTGGTCAAGGTCAGCCTGGACCAGCTGGAGCAGTCCTGGTCCACGGTGGAAGCACCGGTGTTGGTCAGCGACGAGCATGGGGTGGTCATTCTCAGCTCGGTCAGCGACTGGAAGTTCCGCGCGCTGCTGCCGCTGGATGCCGCCATGCGCGAAGCCTTTGATGCCAGCCTGCAGTACAACCGCCGTCCCTTGCAGCCCTTGGGCCTGCAGTCCATGCGCGAGCTGGACCAGGGTGCCCGTTTGGTGCGGCTGCGTGGCGACGGTGCGACCACGGCCTCGGTCTACCCGGTGTCGGGCCGCTTCCTGGCGCAGTCGCGGCCGCTGTCCGGCACGCCCTGGACGCTGACCGTGCTGTCCCACTTGGAACAGGTGGACCAGATTGCCCAGAGCCGGGCCCTGGTCGCCGCCATCGGTGCGGCTTTTGTCGGCCTGTTGGGCCTGCTGTACAACGAGCGCCGCCGCCATCTGCGCGACCGTCTGGCCGCGCGCGAGGCCCTGCAGACCGCCCACGATGAGCTGGAGCGCAAGGTCACCCAGCGCACGGCCGACCTGTCCTCGGCCAACCAGTTGCTGCAAGACGAGGTGGCCGAGCGCATCCGCACCGAAGCCACGTTGCGGGCCGCCCAGGACGAGCTGGTGCAGGCCGGCAAACTGGCCGTGATCGGCCAGCTGTCCACCGGCATCGCCCACGAACTCAACCAGCCGCTGACGGCCTTGCGCACCCTGTCGGGCAACAGCCAGCGTTTCCTGGAACGCGGGGACCTGGACACCACGCGCGTCAACCTGCAGCGTATGGCGCAACTGGCCGACCGTATGGGCCGCATCACGGGCCAGCTGCGCAATTTCGCGCGCAAGTCCAGCGGCGCTCCGCAGGCGGTGCCGCTGTCGCGCGCGCTGGACAATGCCCTGTCGGTGCTCGAGCCGCGCGTGGCAGAGACCGGGGCCGAGATCCTGCGTCAGACCGATGGGGCCGACCCCGTGGCCTGGTGTGATGGCAACCGCATCGAACAGGTGCTGGTCAACCTCATCAACAACTCCCTGGACGCGATGCGCGGCCAGTCCGCACCGCAGCTGGAGCTGGCCTGCGCCGAGGTCGATGGCGCGGCCCTGGTGACCGTGCGCGACCATGGCCCCGGCCTCAGCGAGGCCGCGCAGCAGCACCTGTTCCAGCCCTTTTTCACCACCAAGGAAGCAGGGGTGGGCTTGGGCCTGGGGCTGGCGCTGTCGGCCGGCATCGTGCGCGAATGCGGCGGCACGCTGACCGGCACCAACCACCCGGATGGTGGTGCCGCCTTCACCCTGCGCCTGCCGCTGGCGCCTTCCCCCCCGCACACCCCATGACCGACGCCCTCAAAGTTCTGATCATCGAAGACGACCCCGACATCGTGCTGGGCTGCGAGCAGGCGCTGCAGCTCGAAGGCATCGCCACCGAAAGTGTGGGCAGTGCTGAGCAGGCGCGCCGGCGCCTGTCGCGCGATTTCGCGGGCATCGTGGTCAGCGACATCCGCCTGCCCCGCATGGACGGCATGGCGTTCCTGCGCGAGCTGATGGCCATGGACCGTGAATTGCCCGTGGTGCTGATCACCGGCCATGGCGACGTGTCCATGGCCGTGCAGGCCATGAAGGATGGTGCGCACGATTTCATCCAGAAACCGTTTGCCCCCGAGCACCTGGTGGGGGCCGTGCGGCGTGCGCTGGAGCAGCGCCGCCTGGTGCTGGAAGTGCGGGCGCTGCGCCAGCGCCTGGACGAACGCGACAGCCTGGAGAGCCGCCTGATCGGCCGCTCCGCAGCCATGCAGCAGCTGCGCCAGATGCTGCTGGGCCTGGCCAGCAGCGCCGCCGACGTGCTGATCCAGGGCGAGACCGGCACCGGCAAGGAACTGGTGGCGCGCTGCCTGCACGAGGCCAGTGCGCGGCGCGGCGGCAACTTCGTCGCCATCAACTGCGGCGGCCTGCCCGACACCTTGTTCGACAGCGAGATGTTCGGCAGCGAAGCCGGGGCCTACACGGGCTCCAGCAAGAAGCGCATTGGCAAGATCGAGCACGCCAGCGGCGGCACGCTGTTCCTCGACGAGATCGAGAGCATGCCCATGGCCATGCAGATCAAGCTGCTGCGCGTGCTGCAGGAGCGGGTGCTGGAGCGCCTGGGCTCCAACACGCTGATCCCCATCGATTGCCGCGTGATCGCCGCGACCAAGACCGACCTGCTGGAGCTGAGCCGCGAAGGGCGTTTCCGCGCCGACCTGTACTACCGCCTGAACGTGGCCACGGTGACCCTGCCGCCGCTGCGCGAGCGGCGCGAGGACATTCCGCGCCTGTTCGAGCACTTTGCGCTGCAGGGCGCGGCGCGCCATGAGCGCCCCGTGCCCGAGTTGACGCCAGGGCGCGTGCAGCAACTGCTGAGTTACCCCTGGCCGGGCAATGTGCGCGAGCTGCGCAACGTGGCCGAGCGCACTGTGCTGGGCATCGAGGCCGGCTCCCCGCCTTTTGGCGAAGCGGCCACGGCCGCGCCCCGGCCGCTGGCGGCCACGGTCGAGGCCTTCGAGCGCGCCCTGATCGCCGAAGCCCTGCGCCGCCACGAGGGCAGCCTGGCGCGCACGGCCGAGGCCCTGGCAACGGCCAAGACCACGCTGCACGACAAGATCCGCAAGTACGGGCTGGAACGCTGACGGCACGCACGGCCTTGCGCGATGGATAAGGATCGCCCCAGGGGCTTGCTCAGTGGGGCAGTGAGCGTGCTGGTCTGGATGCTGCGCTGCCCCGGGATTCGTGCCTGTCGGAGGGGGACGCACAGCGGTCAGACGCTCTGGCATAGCGTGTTTGGAGTGAAAAATTCCTCTAGCGCTTGTCCAGTAAGCGCTAGGCGCTATAAATTTTATGTAACCCAGCGTGGCGCTGTGGCCCCCCCGCAGGGGCCGTGGTGGCGGGGCAGGCTCAGCCTGCGGTCCTGGGCTGGCGGCCCATGGTGAAGAACTCCGGGTTGGGCAGCATGTTGCTGAAACTGGCCATGCGGTTGGACAGCCCGAAGAAGGCCGTGATCGCGGCAATGTCCCAGATATCTTCGTCGTCCAGGCCGTGGGCGTGCAGCAGGGCAAAGTCTTCGTCTTCGATCTCGTGGCTGCGTTGGCAGACCTTCATGGCGAAGTCCAGCATGGCACGCTGGCGTGGGGTGATGTCGGCCTTGCGGTAGTTCACGGCCACCTGGTCGGCCAGCTGTGGCTGCTTTTCGTAAATGCGCAGGATGGCACCGTGGGCCACCACGCAGTACAGGCACTGGTTGGCGGCGCTGGTGGCGGTGACGATCATCTCGCGCTCACCCTTGGTCAGGCTGCCTTTCTCTTTGAGCATCAGCGCATCGTGGTAGGCAAAAAGGCACGCCATTCGGCCGGCCGGCGGGCCAGGGCCAGGAAAACATTTGGAATGAATCCGGCTTTGTCCTGTACCTGCAGGATGCGCTCGCGGATGTCGGCGGGCAGGCTGTTCAGGTCTGGAAAAGGGTAGCGTACCGCTGGCATGGTCAAAGTCTCCGTCGTTCTTGAAATGGGGGGTGTCTGCACTCCGCCGGCCTTGGGCAGTGGGGTGGCAAACCCCAGCATAGCGAGAAGGCGTGCACTCCTGCCTGACAATCATGCCTATTGCAAAAAGATGGAATCTGGAATGAGTGACGCACACGAAGCGACCGATTGGGCGGCCTGGAGTCGCGAGGCGGTCGAGACCATGGTGGCCCGCAACGCCGAGTGGCCGCGGCAGTTTGGCCTGCAGGACAAGCCGGCCTACCGCTGGGATCTGGAGCGTGCGCTGCTGGTGTTTGAAGGGCCGTTGCACGAGGTGGTGGCTACCGTCTGCCTGGTGGGTACGACCAGCGAGCGCGAAGGCAGCTTTGTCTGGAGCTGGGCCAACGAGGCCATTCCGCCCGTGCACGGCCAGGCGCTGGAAGTGGTGCATGAATTCGGGCGTGACCACCATCTGGCACTGTTGACGACCCCGCGCATCCAGGGCGGCCGCCCGGAGGCGACCGAGTGCCTGTGCATTGCCGGGCGCCTGCAGCGCGCGGTGGGCACGTTCATCGACCAGCAAGGCGATGTGGCCCTGTACTTCACTATCTTGCACCTGCAGGTGGCCGTGGACGACGATCTGGCGCTGAACTGAGAGCGCGTCCGGACTGCGGCGCTGGCGCCGTGCCTGCCGCCGTGGTGCGTATTGTCGGCGCCCAGGCGGCTTGCCCTCAGCGCCAGGCCACTGGCATGGCACTCACAGGGCGTACGCGCTACCGTGGCTGGGTACGACCACCTCGCTGGTGCCCCAGCCCTGTTGCTGGCGCAGTGCCGAGGCCAGCGCCTGCGAGGCCTGGGCCTCACCATGGATGACATAGGTCTTGGCCGGGGGCCGCTCAAAAGCCCGGGCCCAGTCCAGCAGCGCCCGTTGGTCGGCGTGGGCCGAGAAGCCACCCAGGGTGTGGATCGATGCCTGGACTTCGATGTCGTCACCCAGCAGGCGCACATGGCGCTCGCCATCGACCAGCCGCCGCCCCAGCGTGCCCTGGGCCTGGAAGCCGGCAATCACCACGGCGCATTCGCGGCGCCCCAGGTTCTGGTGCAGGTGGTGGATCACCCGCCCGGCATCGCACATGCCGCTGGCCGAGATGATGACGGCCCCGGCCCGCACGCGCGTGAGCTTGATCGATTCTTGGACATCGCTCACGAAATGGATGCGCAACTGCTGGGTCAGTTGCTTGGCTTGCGCAAACAGCTCGCGGGCTTCGTCGTCAAACAGCGTGAAATGCTTGCGGGTGACTTCCGTGGCGGCAATCGCCATCGGCGAGTCGATGAAGATGTCCAGCGGTCCCAGCCGCCCCTGCGAGGACAACTTCAGGAATTCATAGAGCAACTCCTGGGTGCGGCCGACGGCGAAGGCGGGAATCACCACATTCCCCTTGGCGACCGTGCGCTGGACCACCTCGACCAGCTCGTCGAGGGTGGACGGCATGTCTTTGTGCAGGCGGTCGCCATAGGTGGACTCGATCAGCAGCACATCGGCACTGTCAATCGGCGTCGGGTCGCGCAGGATGGGCCGCCCCGGCTGCCCCAGGTCGCCGCTGGCCACCAGCTTGCGGGTGTGCCCCTGTTCGTCGGTCAGCCAGACTTCCAGGATGGCCGAGCCCAGGATGTGCCCCGCGTCACGAAAGCGCACCTTGACCGAGGCATGCGGCGCAAACTCGGTGTCGTAGTCCACGGTGTGGAACAGCCGCAGGCAGTGGTTCACATCGCGCAGCGTGTACAGCGGGGGCAGTATCTTGTGGTGGCGGTGTCGCACGTTGGACTTGCTGGCCCGCTGGGTGCTGCGTTCAAAATCCGTTTCCTGGATGTGGGCGCTGTCCTTGAGCAGGACGTCGACCAGGTCCAGGGTGGCCGGCGTGGTGAAGATCGGCCCGCTGAAGCCCTGCATGGCCAGACGCGGCAGCATGCCGCTGTGGTCGATGTGTGCATGGCTCAGCAGCACAAAATCGATGCGTCGGGGGTCGAAAGCAAAGGGTTCGTAATTGCGCTCCCGGGCTTCGCGGTTGCCCTGGACCATGCCGCAATCAATCAGGAAACGGCAGTCCGCCGCCTCCACCAGAAAACACGATCCCGTGACTTGCTGGGCGGCGCCATGAAAAGTGATCTGCATGAATGAGGATCCGGGCCTGTCCCTGTGTTGCAGGAGAGCACACCACCCTCGGACAGGCCTGTGCAGCGGTGGTGCACAGGTCCACCATACGCCAGAAACGGAGGGCTGTTCAAGCCAGGCGCGGCGCGTGGTCTGCGGCGGCAGCGCCGCTTGATGCAAGGCAAACCCCGCGTTGCCTGGCACCGTGGGTGCACGCCGCCATGAAAAAGCGCCCCGAAGGGCGCGGTTGGAGCGGGCCAGCGCTGGGGCCGGGACCCCAGGGCGGTGTCTCACTTCTTCAGGTCAAAGCGGTCCAGTTCCATGACCTTGGTCCAGGCGGCCACGAAGTCGTGGATGAATTTGCTGCTGGAACCTGCCTCGGCATACACCTCGGCCAGTGCGCGCAGGATGGCGTTGGAGCCAAACACCAGGTCCACACGGGTACCGGTCCACTTCTTGGCGCCGGTCTTGCGGCACACGCCTTCGTAGGTGCCATCGTCCAGGGCCTTCCACTTGGTGCCCATGTCCAGCAGGTTGACGAAGAAATCGTTCGTCAGCTTGCCGGGGGTTGCGGTCAGCACACCGTGCTCACTGCCATCGGTGTTGATGTTGATGGCACGCAGGCCGCCGAGCAGCACCGTCATTTCGGGGGCGGTCAGCGTCAGCAGTTGTGCCTTGTCGATCAGCAAGGCCTCGGCCGGCGCTGCGAAAGCCTGCTTCTGGAAGTTGCGGAAGCCATCGGCCACAGGTTCCAGCACATTGAACGATGCGGCATCGGTTTGTTCGGCACTGGCGTCGGTGCGACCGGGGGTGAACGGTACCGAGATCTGCGTGCCGGCATCGGCGGCGGCCTGTTCCACACCGGCGCAGCCACCCAGCACGATCAGGTCGGCCAAAGAGATGCGCTTGTCGCCCTCGGCAGCTTTGTTGAACTCGCGCTGGATGCCTTCCAGCACGGCCAGGACCTTGGCCAACTGGACAGGGTGATTGACGGCCCAGTCCTTCTGCGGGGCCAGGCGGATGCGGGCCCCGTTGGCACCGCCGCGCATGTCCGAACCCCGGAAGGTTGAAGCCGCGGCCCAGGCCGTGCCCACCAGCTCCTGCACGCTCAGGCCGGAGGCCAGCAGTTTGGCCTTCAGTGCGGCCACGTCGGCGGCATTCACCAACGGGTGGTTGACGGCGGGCACGGGGTCCTGCCAGATCAGCTCTTCCTTGGGCACTTCGGGGCCCAGGTAGCGTGCACGCGGACCCATGTCGCGGTGGGTCAGCTTGAACCAGGCGCGGGCAAAGGCTTCGGCAAAAGCCTGGGGATTTTCCAGGAAGCGGCGCGAAATCTTTTCGTAGGCCGGGTCCATGCGCAGCGACAGGTCGGTGGTCAGCATGGTGGGCTTCTTGTTCGGGCCGCCATGGGCGTCGGGGATGACGTCTGCGGCATCCTTGGCCACCCACTGGATGGCGCCGGCGGGGCTGTGGGTCTTGACCCATTCGTACTTGAACAGGTTCTCGAAGAAGTAGTTGCCCCACTGTGCGGGGGTTTGCGTCCAGGTCACTTCCAGGCCAGAGGTGATGGTGTCGCCACCGTGGCCGCTGCCAAAGCTGCTGGCCCAGCCCAGGCCCTGGGCTTCCAGGCCGGAAGCCTCGGGGTCGGTGCCGACGTGGCTGGCCGGCCCTGCGCCGTGGGTCTTGCCGAAGGTGTGGCCACCGGCGATCAGGGCGACGGTCTCTTCATCGTCCATGGCCATGCGGGCAAAAGTCTCGCGGATGTCGCGGGCGGCCGACAGTGGGTCGCCATTGCCGTCCGGGCCTTCGGGGTTGACGTAGATCAGGCCCATCTGCACCGCAGCCAAGGGGTTCTCCAGATCGCGGTCGCCGCTGTAGCGGCTGTTGGGCTTGTCACTGGTCGCCAGCCATTCTTTTTCCGCACCCCAGTACACGTCCTGATCGGGTTCCCAGGTGTCGACGCGACCACCGGCAAAGCCGAACGTGCGAAAGCCCATGGTTTCCAGCGCGACGTTGCCGCACAGGATCATCAGATCGCCCCAGGAAATTTTGTTGCCGTATTTCTGCTTGATGGGCCACAGCAGGCGGCGCGACTTGTCGATGTTGACGTTGTCAGGCCAGCTGTTCAGCGGGGCGAAGCGTTGCTGGCCGCGACCGGCACCTCCACGGCCATCCTGCATGCGGTAGGTGCCGGCGGCGTGCCATGCCATGCGGATGAACTGGGGACCATAGTGTCCGAAGTCGGCAGGCCACCAGTCCTGGGAGTCGGTCATCAGCGCGCGCAGGTCGCGCTTGAGGCCTTCGTAGTCCAGTTGCTGGAAGGCTTGTGCGTAGTTGAAGCCTTCGTCCATGGGGTTGCTTTTGGCGGAGTGCTGGCTCAGCAGATCCACGCGCAGCTGGTTCGGCCACCAGTCACGGTTGGTGGTGCCACCGCCCTTGGCAGCGGTGCCGCTGTTGGCTTGGTGGAAGGGGCACTTGGATTCAGTGGTCATGGGTAATCTCCGTTTCTGCGAGGCCGACAAGTCGACGGTTTCGGGGGGGGCACAATATCAATTAATAATTGATATTAAACTTGTAAAATCAATAGCTATATGCAATTTATGTCTCGAATTATCCCTGGTTGCAGGCAAAGCGGGCGATTTTTGCTATTGATTTTTCTTAGCTGCGCCATAGGCTGCGTCTTCATCCCCGTTCACACGGCCGGTTGTCGGGCAGTCCAGGCCCGCTGAGCCAGTGCGGGGTGCGGCGCGGAACCTGGGTGTCGACAAGCAACGGCGCAGCCCCGTGCGCGTGCTGTGCAAAAAGCTTAGAAGACCGCCAAGGCACCCACAAGGGTGCCCAGTCAAATCACGGGATTGGCCGACACCAGCGGCGGCTGTGCTGCAGGGCAACATACAGTGTGCGATGGGGCTGAAGTCAGGTCGCGCGCCTGTGGCCCTGTCGTGGCCGGGGGAACAGGTCGAGCAGGGTTAGAGCAGCCCTCAGCCGGCCAGCAGTTTGTGGACCAGGTCTGCAGCGGTTGAGGCGCAGTACTTGCGCATCAGCCGGGCACGGTAGATTTCCACGGTGCGGTGGCTGATGTTCAGGGCCCGGCCAATTTCCTTGGACGTCAGCCCCTCCAGCAGGCGCGCAGCCACTTCGCGTTCGCGGCCAGTGAGTTCGGCCTTGACGGGGCGCTGGGCCGAGAGGTCCTCGAAGCTCCAGATGCCCGCCGCGTGGGGTTCGCTGCGGTCCAGGGCCCGGCCGCTGACGTGGCACCAGAAGGTTTCGCCCGTGCCCCGCTTCATGATGCGGTTGTCGGCGTAAAAGCCTTTGGCATTCAGAATGGGCGCCATGTGGGCCCCGAGGCGTTCGTATTCATCGGCCGAGGGGTAGAGCACCTGGAAGGATTGGCCGATCAGCAATTCGCGCGAGGTGGCGAACATCTCGCACACATGCTGGTTGCAGTCGACCATGATGCGGTTGCGGGAGATCACCAGCCCGACGGGCGCCAGATCGAATGCCAAACGGTGGTCCAGGTTCATGTGGGTAAGACTTTAAGAAATACTACGTACGTAGCTACGTAGTATCGTTGCAAGTGGCTCAAGATCAATAGGAGACAACGTGAAAAAACTCTATCCCTCTGCGGCGGCGGCCTTGCAAGGCGTGGTGGCCGATGGGCAATTGCTGGCGGTTGGCGGCTTTGGCCTGTGCGGTATCCCCGAGGCACTGATTGATGCCCTGCGCGACAGCGGTGTCAAGGACCTGACGATCGCCTCGAACAATGCCGGCGTCGATGGCTTTGGCCTGGGCAAGCTGCTGGAAACCCGCCAGATCAAGAAGATGATCGCCAGCTACGTGGGTGAGAACAAGGAGTTCGAGCGCCAGTACCTGGCGGGCGAGCTGGAACTGGAATTCACGCCGCAAGGCACGCTGGCCGAGAAGATGCGTGCCGGTGGCGCTGGCATTCCCGCCTTCTTCACCAAGACCGGCGTGGGCACGCAGGTGGCCGAGGGCAAGGAGCTGCGCGAGTTCGACGGCGAAACCTATGTGATGGAACGTGCCATCGTGGCCGATGTGTCCCTGGTCAAGGCCTGGCGCGCCGACAAGAGCGGCAACCTGCAGTTCCGCCTGACGGCGCGCAACTTCAACCCAGCAGCGGCCACCTGCGGCAAGGTCTGCATCGTGGAGGTCGAGGAAGTGGTCGAGATTGGCGAGATCGCGCCCGACGACATCCACCTGCCCGGCATCTATGTGCACCGCATCGTGCACAACGCCACGCCGGAAAAGCGCATCGAAAAGCGCACCATCACCGAAAAGCAATAAGGAGCTGTCATGCCTTGGGCCCAAGACCAGATGGCCGCGCGCGCGGCCCAGGAACTCGAAGACGGCTTCTACGTCAACCTCGGTATCGGCATCCCCACCCTGGTGGCCAACCACACGGGCCACAAGGAAGTGTGGCTGCAGTCGGAGAACGGCATGCTGGGCATCGGCCCCTTCCCGACCGAAGACCAGGTCGATGCCGACCTGATCAATGCCGGCAAGCAGACCGTGACCACCATCCCCGGTTCTGCCATCTTTGGCTCGGACCAGTCGTTCGCCATGATCCGTGGCGGCAAGATCAATCTGTCCATCCTGGGCGCCATGCAGGTGTCTGAGCAGGGCGACCTGGCCAACTGGATGATCCCCGGCAAGATGGTCAAGGGCATGGGCGGCGCCATGGACCTGGTGGCCGGTGTCAAGCGCGTCATCGTGCTGATGGAACACGTGGCCAAGAAGAAGGATGGCACCACCGACCTGAAGATCCTGCCGCACTGCAGCCTGCCGCTGACCGGCGTGGGCGTGGTGGACCGCATCATCACCGACCTGGGCGTGATGGACGTCACGCCCCAGGGCCTGCGTCTGGTGGAGCTGGCCGAGGGCGTGAGTTTCGAGGAGATCCAGTCCAAGACCGGGGTGACCTTGCTGCGCTGAGCGCCGGTTTTTGACGACTGTCAAGCCCGCACCCAGTCCGGTGCGGGCTTTTTGACTTGGGGAATCCACTAACATCGGCACCGTCGCAACTTGCTTTTTACGGATGAATTCGGCCACAGCGGATGCTGCCTCTTTGCTTTTGAATGCGTCGTCCCTGCACAACGACGCGCACTTCCTGCGCGCCGTCACCGGCATGGCCGACAGCCAGGAGGTGGTGGCCGACAGCGCGATCTACTCCGAAAGCGGCATCAAGCTGCTGGACAAGGGCGGGCGCATCGACAGCCGCCTGTACGAGCAATTGATCCAGCACCGGCTGGCGACATCGATCGATGAGCAGCTGAGCACCCGCAATGCGGTGGACCGCGCCTGCTTGGAAGCCCAGGTGCTGCTGCTGTCCGGCTCGACGCCACTGGGCCAGTTGCTGGCGCAGCACATGGGCGAGCGCCACCACCTGCTGCTGGAGGCGCTGCGGCATTTGAAGTGGCCCCAGCCGGCCAGCTTCAAGATGACGGTGATGCGCCACCAGATGCCGGAGCTGTTCGAGCACAGCGTGCTGATGATGATGGTGGCGGTCTTTCTGGGGGTGCAGCAGGGCATGGAGCCTGCGGAGTGCGCGGACCTGGCGGCGGCGGCGCTGCTGCACGACGTGGGCATGCTCTATATGCCGCCCAACTGGTTGAACCCCCGGCACAAGCTGACACCGCAGGAGCACCGACAGCTGGCCGCGCATTCCATCACCGCCATGCTGGTGGTGCAGGGCGCCAAGGTCTACCCCCAGGCGGTGGCTGATGCCGTGCTGGAGCACCATGAACGCCTGGATGGCAGCGGCTATCCGCGCCAGATCCAAGGGAGCGAGGTGGGGGCCTGGGGGCGCATTCTGATGCTGGCCGAAGTGGTTGCGGCCTTTTACAGCAAGTTTTCGGACATGCCGGCGCAGCGCCTGTCGCTGATGCTGCGCATGAACCACAGCCGCTTTGACGCAGTGCTGACACAGCACGTGTTTGCGCTGCTGGCGCAGGCCGTGCCGGCAGCGGCCACGGCGGTCACGCACACCAGCGCCGAGGTGCGCGAGGTGATCGCCACCCTGGGTGCCGTGTTCCAGCACTGGACGGTGTGCAAGCGCAAGTTCCCATCGCAGTGGCAGGCCCTGCCCGGTGGGCGCGCTGGCGTGTACGTGGACCTGCGCATGCAGGCGCTGGAAAAATCCCTGGCCGAATCGGGCTCGCACCCGCGCCAGCAGGCGGACTGGCTGCGCATGTTCGAGGAGGACCCCTCCAGCATGGGCGAGCTGGTGCTGATCAACAAAGAGGCGCTGTGGCAGGTCAACCATTGCATCGCCGCCTGTGTGCGGCGCTGGCCACAGCTGCTGCAGCCGCGCAACGCCTTTGATGCGGCCATGCACGATTGGCTGCAGAGCTGCCGTGAGGTGCTGGGCCATGCCACCTCGCCCGGTGCTGCTGCCACGGATGCTGTTATTTGAGTAGCGGCCTGCGCTGGTTTAGCGAAGCTTTCAGGTGTGTTGATTATGGAAGGTGAGGGAGTACCAGCGCAGGGTGCTCCTTTTTTTTATGTAATCAGTCTGTCACAGGCAGGCCCTAAGCTGCTGTCCACAGCCCAGATGTTGAACACCCGCGCGCCCAGGATGGCCCGCGCGGGCTGCCGATGTGGCAGCCCGGTCACCAAGGATTCCCAGCATGCACCGCCAACACGCCGCCGCCCATCCGGGCATCACCATGGACCGCTTCACCTTTGTGCCGCATGCACAGCCCACGGACGGGCCGGGCTTTGTGTCGCAATTGCGCATCGACAGCGGCGCTGGCGCGGCGCGCTACCAGCGCCTGTTCACCTTCACCCCGGTGTTCGAGTCGGCGGACGGTGCGCTGGCCTATGCCGTGGACCAGGCCAGTGCCTGGATACAGCGCAAGACGCTGGCCTGAAGCCGGCCCAGGAGTAGAGACAAAAAAAGCCCCGGGTGCTGCCACCCGGGGCTTGGGCATGGGCGCTGTGTGAACGCTGGCGTCAGGCCACGTGCACCTGGGCCGCGCCGGCTTGCATGCGACCCACGACGGCGGCTTGGGCAAAGCCGCTGCTGCGGAAGATGTCCAGCACCTGGTCCACCGTTTCGGGGGTGCAGGACACCAGCAGGCCGCCGGAGGTCTGCGGATCGGTCAGCAGGGCGCGCTGGGCATCGGTGATGCTGCTGGCCAGTTGCACGGCGTCGCCGTACGAGGCCCAGTTGCGGCCGGACGCGCCGGTGAACACGCCTTGCTGCGCCAGTTCCATGACGCCGGGCAGCACGGGCAGGGCCTGCATGTCCAGGTGGGCCGTCAGCTGTGCGCCGCGTGCCAGTTCCAGGCTGTGGCCCAGCAGGCCGAAGCCGGTCACATCGGTCAGGGCGTGCACGCCGGCCAGTTGCGACAGTGCTGCGCCGGGGCGGTTCAGCTGGGTGGTGGCCGCCACCATGGCTTGGTAGCCGGCGGCATCCAGCAGATTCTTCTTCAGCGCGGCCGACTGGATGCCCACGCCCAGAGGCTTGCCCAGCACCAGCACGTCGCCAGCCTGGGCGTCGGCGTTGCGCTTGATGTGCTGGGGGTTGACGATGCCAATGCCGACCAGGCCGTAAATCGGTTCGACCGAGTCGATCGAATGCCCGCCGGCCAGGGGAATGCCGGCTTCCTGGCAGATGGAGGCTCCGCCTTCCAGGATGGCGGCGATGGTCTCGTGCGGCAGCACGTTGATGGGCATGCCGACGATGGCCAGCGCCATCAGGGGCGTGCCGCCCATGGCGTAGATGTCGCTGAGCGCATTGGTGGCGGCAATCCGGCCAAAGTCGCGCGGATCGTCCACGATGGGCATGAAGAAGTCGGTGGTGGCGACGATGGCCTGTTCATCGTTGATGCGGTAGACCGCGGCATCGTCGGCGGTTTCCGTCCCCACCAGCAGGTCCGGGAAGAACTGCTTGGGCAGGGTGCTCTGGCCGATCAGCTTGGCCAGAACGCCGGGAGCAATCTTGCAGCCGCAGCCGCCGCCGTGCGACAGGGAGGTCAGGCGGGGGGGCGTGTGGGCAGAGGTGGTGGGGGAAGCTTGGGTCATGGTCATTCAATGGCTGCACGCAGCACGACAGGTGGCTTGAGAGGCATGGGGAGACGGCACCCGCAGGTGTTCCCCACATTGTGCGCCAGTTCACGGTCCGGTCGGGTGGCATGCGGCCATCGCCGAGGAGCGTGCGTGCTCAATCCAGGGGCGTGAGGGCCGGCGCCAGGGCGGGCGAGGGCGGCAGGCGCAATTCGGGCAGGCGGGCGCGGTGGCTGCGCAGCCAGGCCGGGATGTCCTGCGCCGGCATGGGCCGGGCAATCAGGTAGCCCTGGCCGACGGCACAACCGCAGCGTTGCAGCAGGCGCCAGTCTTCCATGGTCTCGATGCCTTCGGCCACGGAGACCAGCTCCAGGCGCTTGGCCATGTCCAGCGCCGACTCCAGAATCACGCCCAGGTTGCGGCGCTGGTGCGCGCCGTGCACAAAGCTGCGGTCGATCTTCAGCTCCGAGAAGGGCAGGCGCGCCAACTGCTGCATGGACGAGAAACCGGTGCCGTAGTCATCGATGGACAGCCCGAAGCCCTTGAGCCGCAGGCGGGTGAGCACGGCAATCGCTTTGCCCAGGTGTTCCACGCCCGCGCTTTCGGTGATTTCCAGCACCACCTGGGACGGGCTGATGGCACTGCTTTCCACCAGGGAGGTGATCTCCTGCACGATGCCGGGGTTGTCCAGCAGCAGGGGCGAGAGGTTGATGGCCAGCTTGGGGGTGAAGCCCATGTGCACCCAGGCAGCGGCCTGGCGTATCGATTTGCGCAGCACCCGCAGCGTCAGGTCGAAGATCAGGCCTTCCTTTTCGGCCAGTGCAATGAACTGGTCGGGGGGGATGCGGCCCAGGCTGGGGTGCGTCCAGCGGGCCAGCACTTCCATGCCGCGCACCAGGCCCGTGCGGATGTCGACCTTGGGCTGGTAGTGCACGTCGATGTGCTCGCAGTCGATGGCGTGGCACAGGTCCTGGGTGCTGATGGGCAGCGGCTGCCGCGGGCCGGACTGCAGCACATTGCCCTTGAGGCATTGGCTGTAGTGCTGCAGCGCGGACTCCAGCTGCTCCTGGCGCAGGGGCTTGGGCAGCGACCCCAGCATGGGCAGGCCCAGGGTGCTGCTCAGTTCCTGGACCGCGTTCAGGATGCCCTGCTGCTGGCTGGACACCACCAGCATCGGGATCTTCCAGCCCTTGTCCTGCAGTTGCGTGATCAGTTCCACCCCGTCCATGACGGGCATGTGCAGGTCGATCAGCATCACATCGGGCTTGAGGCGCAGCATGGCCAACTGCTCCAGGGCCTCGACCCCGTGGCAGGCCTCGTAAATCAGGCCGATGCCGAGCTGGCGACACAACTGCGCCGCGTGGTCGCGCTGCACGGGACTGTCGTCCACCACCATGATGGACTGCAGACCTAGCGATGACGGGGCTGAGTGTGTCAATGGCATGGTGGCGTTAAAACGACAAGCTTAACCGTTTTCCGCAGCTGCCAGCGATTCTGAGAGGGTTTGCAGCTCGTCCAGATCCAGCACGCGCTGCACGTCCAGCAGGATGACGAACCGGCCCCGCACCTTGCCGATGCCGGAGATGAAGTCGGTGCGGATGTGGGTGCCGAAGGCCGGCGGTGGCTCGATGTCCTGCGGGGCGATCTCCAGCACCTCGCTGACGGCGTCCACCACCACGCCCATGGTGTGGGGGCCTTCGCTGCCCGGCAGCTCCACGATCACGATGCAGGTGCGCTTGCTCACCGCGCTGGTGGCCTGGCCGAAGCGGACCTGCAGGTCCATCACCGGCACCACCGCACCACGCAGGTTGATCACCCCGCGGATGCAGGCCGGCATCAGCGGCACCTCGGTCATGTGCGTGTATTCGATGATTTCCTTGATCGACAGGATACCCAGGGCATAGGCCTCACCGCCCAGCAAGAAGGTGAGGTACTGGCTGGGGAGGGCCGGGGTGGCAGGGGACGATTGGCTTGCGTGCATGCCCGTCCTCTCAGAACTTGACGAAATCAGACTCGTCCAGGGTCTTGCCGCTGGTGCGGGCCACCATGGGGCCGCGTGCCAGCGTTGCGCCCTTGGGTTTGGCGGTTGTGCCTGTGCGCGGTGGATGGGCGTGCAGCGCAGTGGCCGCAGGGCCGCTCAGCCGGAAGAAGGCAATGGCTTGCTGCAATTGCTCAGCCTGGGCGCTCATTTCCTCGGCCGTGGCTGCCAGCTCTTCGGAACTGGAGGCGTTTTGTTGGGTGGCCTGGCTCAGTTGCCCCATGGCCAGGTTGATCTGGCCGATGCCGCTGCTCTGCTCTTCGGAGGCCGCAGCAATTTCCTGCACCAGTTCCGAGGTCTTCTGGATGTTGGGCACCATCACATCCAGGAGCTGGCCGGCCCGCTCGGACAGTTGCACGCTGGAGGTGGCCACATCGCTGATTTCCTGCGCGGCCACCTGGCTGCGTTCGGCCAGCTTGCGCACTTCGGCCGCCACCACGGCAAAGCCCTTGCCATGCTCACCGGCACGGGCGGCCTCGATGGCTGCGTTCAGGGCCAGCAGGTTGGTCTGGTAGGCGATGTCGTCGATGATGCTGATTTTCTGGGCAATCTGCTGCATGGCAGTGGCGGTGGCCTTGACGGCCTGGCCCCCTTCGGCGGCATCGCGGGCGGCCTTCGCGGCCATGCTGTCCGTCAGCTTGGCGTTTTCGGTGTTTTGCGTGATCGAGGCATTCGCCTGCTCGATGGTGGCGCTGGTCTCTTCCACCCCGGCCGCTTGTTCGCTGGAAGCCTGGCTCAAGGTCTGGGCGGTGGCGCTGACTTCTTCCGAGGCGCTGGCCAGCGCCTCGGAGCTGCTGTTGACCTCGCCGACCACCAGCTGCAGCTTGGCGACCATCTGTTTGACGGCATGCAGCATGCTGCTGCTGTCGTTCTGGCGCAGTTGCACCTCCATGCCCAGATCGCCAGCGGCAATGCGGTTCATGATCTCGGCGGCATACGCCGGCTCGCCGCCCAGCAGGCGTGTCAGCCCGCGTGCGATCAGCCAGGCGGTCAGCACGGCCACGACGATGGCCGCCACGGCGATGTACAGCAGCATCTGCTGGGTGGCCTGGGCGGTGCTCTGGGCCTCGACATTGGCCGCGTGCATGCGTGTGGCAATGAGGCGCGACAGGTCCAGCAGGTGCTGGGTCTGCAGGTCCTGGATGGTGGTGTATTCGCCGCGAATCAGGGCCAGCGCACCATCCTTGTCCGCCTGGGCCAGGGCTGTGATCTGTTCGTACAGGGCATTGAGCTTGTGCGAGTTCTGGGTGATCAGCTCCAGCAGGCGGCGGCCTTCAGCAGATTGGACAGCGTCGTTGAGTTGCGCGATGTGTTTGACCACGTCGGCACGCCCGGCATTTAGCGTTTGCAGTGCGCGGGACAGCTCGACATCCGTGTGCGCGAACACCAGGTCGCGCACCAGCACCTTGGTGCGGTCGTTGGCGTCGATGATGTCGCGGCTCAGCGAGGCGAGGGGGTAGTGCACGTCCATCACCCGTGCGCTCAGATCGCTCACCGAACGCAGACGGTCCAGCCCGAACATGGAGCTGCCAAGCAGCATCAGAATCATCAGCCCAAAGCCAATGCCAAGTCGCGTCACAACGCGCATATTTGCAAACATGCCTGTCCTTGAAGGGATTAAGAGGTAATAAAGTCGGGCGCTCAGGGCGCAGTCATCGTGAAGGGGATGGTTTCCCTGCGGCGAGTGGTCAACACCTGCTGATGCAGCGCGGCAATGTCCAAAATCAGCGCCACCTTGCCATTGCCCAAAATGCTGGAGCCGCTGATGCCCCGCGCCTGTCGGAAGATGCGGGACAGGGGCTTGATGACGGCCTGGGCTTCGCCCAGCAGTTCGTCCACCAGCAGCCCAAAACGCTGGGTGCCATGCTGGATGACCACGATGTTGGGCCGTGCACTGCCAGGGCCCTGCAGGGCAAAGTGCTGGCGCAGACGAATAAAGGGCAGCACCGTGCCGCGCAGGTCGGTGTAGTGCTGCGTTGCTGTGCCCAGGTATTCCACGCATTCGTCCACCATTTCCAGTGGAATCACGAACACGGAGTGGCCCACGCGCACCTGGAAGCCGTCGATGATGGCCAGGGTCAGCGGCAGGCGCACTTGCACCGTCGTGCCCTGACCCGGCACGCTGCGCACCTCAACCGTGCCGCGCAGCGCCGTGATGTTGCTGCGCACCACGTCCATGCCCACACCGCGCCCTGACAGACTGGTGATCTGCGTGGCGGTGGAAAAGCCGGGTTCGAAGATGAGGGCGTCAATGTCGTTGTCCCCCAACTGACGGCCCGGCTCGATCAGGCCCCGCTCCACGGCCTTGGCGAGGATGCGTTCGCGATCCAGGCCGGCGCCGTCATCACGAATTTCGATCACGATGTGGCCCGACTCATGGTGGGCGTCCAGGTACACGGAGCCCTGTGCTGGCTTGCCGTTGGCCAGGCGCACGGCAGCCGGCTCGATCCCATGGTCGATGGCGTTGCGCACCAGGTGGGTCAGTGGGTCGCCGATGCGCTCCACCACGGTCTTGTCCAGCTCGGTGCCCTGGCCACTGATGTGCAGGGCGATGTCCTTGCCCAGCTCGCGTGCCACGTCGTGCACGATGCGCTGAAACTTGTTGAAGCTGCCGCCGATTTTCACCATGCGCAGCTGCAGCGCATGGTTGCGGACCTGCTCGACCAGCGCGGCGACGGTGGCGGTGGCTTCCAGCATCTCGCTCTGGCGCAGCTGGCGTGCCACTTCGGTGGCGCCGGCCGATGCGGTGATCAGTTCCCCGACCAGGTTGATGAGCTGCTCCAGCTTGTGGGCATCGACCCTGAGGCTGGCGTGCTCGCCCTGGCGGGGGGCTGTCGTGCTTGCAGACGCGCTGGCAACGGCCTCCGCGGATGGCACTACGTTGACCTGGGCAAGATCCTGCCAGGTGTTGCTGGGGGGAGCATGGGGCAGTGCTTTTGCGGGGGGCTTGTCGCCACCAGCGCTGTCCTGCGCACTGGGCTGTGAGGGGCAGGGGGCAGCATGTGGCGATGCGAGCGGCGTGACCTGCAGCTCGCATTCGTCACGCACGAACTCGAACACGGACTCCACCTCCTGCTGGCTGGCGTGGCCGTGCAGGTGCACGACAAAGCCCAGGTAGCACTGCTCGGCATCCAGCTGCTGCAGGTTTGGTACCGCCTGGCTCAGCAATTCGGTATAGGTGATCCGACCCAGGGTGTGCAGGTAACGCAGAAAGGACAGCGGGTCCATGCCGTTTTGCAGCACGGCCGGACCGAACCGGGCCGCAATCTGCCAAGCGCAGCTGGGTGCGTCGGTCTCGGCAGGCAGGTCGGGGGTGGCCGTCTGGGGCGGCCGCACGGACTTGCTGGGCGCCAGGCTGCGGGCGTGCAGGGCCTGCACCAGGGTGTCGCTGCGTGCCTGCAGCTGTGGGTCCTGGACAGCGCCATGCGCCTCGACGACATTCACCAGGGCGTGCATGTGGTCGCAGCAGGCCAGCAGCAGCTCGATCAAGCCGACATCCAGCGGAACACATGCCGAACGGACCTGGTCCAACAGGGTTTCGGCCACGTGGGTGAAGGCCACCACGTGATCGAGCCCGAACAAACCGGCCGAGCCCTTGATGGTGTGGGCCGCGCGAAAGATGGCGTGGATGGCGTCGGGCGAGGGCGCCTCCGGCTGCAGGTGCAGCAGGCTGGCTTCCATGTCAGCCAGCAGCTCGCGGCTTTCCGCGATGAAGGTGTGCAAGGCGTGGTCCAGGTTCATGGTGCGGTGGACGCGGCAGGCGCGATCAGGTGTTCCAGTGCGGTCAGTTGCAGCACTTCCATGACCGTTGGGCTGGCTGACTGCAAGGCCAGCCGGGCGCCGGCGTCTTCTGCGCTGCGCTGCAGTGCCAGTAACAGCTGCAGGCCGGCGGTGTCCATGTCGGACACCTCGGCGAGGTCCAGATGCACGGCGTCATTACCGCAGGCCAGGACCTGGGGCAGCCAGGCTTGCAAGGCCTGGCACAGTTCGGCTGCCCGGTAGATGCTCAGCTCGCCCGCGATGGTGAACACGGGGGCTTCGTTCATGGCAGCACCAGCTTTTGCACGACGGTCAGCAGTTGCGTGGGGTGGAAGGGCTTGAGCACCCAGGCCTTGGCACCTGCGGCCTGGGCCTGGGCCTTCTTCTCGGCCTGGGATTCGGTGGTCAGCATCACGACCGGGGTGAAGCGGTAAGCCGGCAACGCCTTGACCGCCTGGACCAAGCCGATGCCGTCCAGGTTGGGCATGTTCACGTCGGAGACGATGAGGTGCACCTTCTGGCCGGTGAGCTTGCCCAGTGCATCCTGGCCATCCCGCGCTTCCAGCACCTCATAGCCAGCGCCCCGCAAGGCAATGCACACCACTTGGCGCAGCGAGGCGGAGTCATCCACGATCATGATGGTCTTGGGCACGGTACAACTTTCAGAAAGCAAGCAGGCAGGGGGCGGTCAGAAGAAGGTCACGGCATCGCTGTCGTGGGTGGGCGTGGGAGGGGCGGCCTGGCCGCGCTGTGCGGCATGGGCCTGGCGCTCTTCGGCCATGGCGTAGGTGCTTTCCAGAGCGGCCAGTAGGTGGGGGATGTCGAGCCCCTGGGCGGACTGCAACTGGGCGCCCAGCTGCTGCAGGCTGTCGCCCACGTGTCCCATCATCTGGCTGACGCGGTCCTGGAATTGCAACTGGACCAGCGACTGCACGATTTCGGTCTGGATGCCCCGGCTTTCATCCTGCAGCAGCTGCGCGGCATCGGTCAGTTGCCCTGTCAGTCCCTGGAAGCGGGTCAGCACCTGCTCCACGCTGTCCTGGGAGGCGGTCAGCGATGCAGTCTGCTGCGCGGCCGTGTCAGCGGCCTGAAGGCGGGTGTGGTTGATGGCCTGCGTGATCGCCGTGACTTTCTGGGTCATGCGCTGGCCCGTGGCACCGGACAGGGCGGCCAGCTTGCGCACCTCCTGCGACAGCACGGAGAAGCCACGGCCGACTTCGCCCGCGTGGGCGGCTTCAATCGCCGCGTTGATGGCCAGCAGGTTGGTCTGCGAGGCGATCGAAGCCACCTCCGCCGCCATGTCCTGCAACTCCTGCACGTAGCGCTCCAGGTCCTGTACCTGCTGGTGCAACTGCTGGTTGCAATCGATCGACGCGCGCAAGGCCTGCAGCACGGCCTGCAACTGCGTCTGGCTGTGCTGGAACACCTGCACCCCCTCTTGGGTCCCTGCCTGCGAGGACAGGGTGGAGGCCTGCATGGCCTGATCCAGCCGGTCCACGATGCTGGCAAAGCGCTGGGTCAGCTGCGTCACGGCCGTTTCCATCTGCCCTTGGGATGCGCCCAGGTGCTGGCGCCACAGTGGCAGCAGTTCGTGGCCCAAGGCCTGCAGGCCTTGGCGCTGCGAACTGTGCTGCGCATGCACCTGTTGGAGGTGCCGGGCATGCCTGCGGTGGGCCAGCACCCCCCAGGCGCTGCAGGCCAGGCCTGCCAGCGCGGCTGCGGGGTGCCAGGCACTGGCCGCCCAGATACCCAGGCCGGCGGCAATGCCCAAGGTGGTGGGACTGCCGGCCCATTCACCAAAGGTGTGCATGCGTGCGGCAAAAGCCGCACATGCCGAAGCTGGCCGTGCGGCCGAGGCGCTGGAAGAAAGGGGGGTCATGCCATGCAGCGCGAGTGCCGGATGACCCGGTGTGCGCTTTTGTTAAAAAATGTATACGGTGAGGATATGCGCAAAGCCGAAGCTTTACCGGGTAAACCCTAGAATCCTGGGCAGACCACGCGGTTAAAAGCTTTACCTAGGCGGTACTTTTGTTGTAGCGCGCGATGGCTTCCGGCATGTCGTGCAGGGCCAGCACCTGGGCGGCCGCACCGCGCTTGATGGCTTCCTTGGGCATGCCGAATACGACGCAGCTGGCCTCGTCCTGCGCCAGGGTGTGGGCACCTGCCTGGCGCATCTCCAGCAAGCCGGCTGCACCATCGTCGCCCATGCCGGTCAGCAAAATGCCCAGGGCATTGGCGCCAGCGGTTTGCGCCACGGAACGGAACAGCACATTGACCGAGGGGCGGTGGCGGCTGACCAGGGGGCCATTCACAATCTCCACGCGGTATTGCGCACCGCTGCGGCGCAGCAGCATGTGGTGCCCGCCCGGGGCGATCAGGGCATGGCCTGGCAGTACGCGGTCGCCGTTCTGGGCTTCCTGCACGGTGATGTCGCACAGCTGGTTCAGGCGCTGGGCAAAAGCCGCAGTGAACTGCTCGGGCATGTGCTGCACGATGACCAGGCCCGGCGACAGCCGCGGCAGGGCGGTGAGGATGCGCTCCAGCGCCTGCGTGCCACCGGTGGAGGTGCCCACCGCCACAATCCGCTCCGTGGTGTGGGCAAGGGCATGCCGGGGCGCGGTGGCCGGCAGCACGGCGTCGGCGCTCAGCTTGGGGGCAGGCGCCGGCAAGGGCGCGCGCGGCACCAGGCGCCGCACGTTGGCCTGCATAGCGGCGCGGATGGTGGTGATGAACTCCTTGGCATGCTCGTCCAGAAAGTGGCGCAGGCCCAGCCGCGGCTTGGCCATCACCGTGAATGCGCCGGCGGCCATGGCGTCCAGGGTGGCCTGTGCGCCCTGCTCGGTCAGGGTGGAGCAGATGATGACGGGCGTGGGCCGCTCGTGCATGATTTTCTTGAGGAAGGTGATGCCGTCCATGTGCGGCATCTCCACATCCAGCACGATCACGTCGGGCCATTCTTGCTGCATGCGCTTTATGGCCAGCAGCGGGTCGGAGACGGCGGCCAGCAGCTCGATACCGGGGCTGTCGTGCAACAGGGCCCCCAGTGTCTGGCGCATCAGTGCGGAGTCGTCGACCAGCAGAACGCGGATGCTCATCGTCAGACGGCCGTGCCGGGCTTGCGGAAGATGGATGGGGCCAGGGATTGCAGCGGGTGCTGCACATCGTTGAGGCTTTCCGAATGCCCGATGCAGAGGAAACCTCCGGGCCGTAGCTGCTGCGCCAGTCGGTTGACCACGGCCTGCTTGGTCGCTGAGCCGAAGTAGATCATCACGTTGCGCAGAAAGATCACGTCGAACAGGCCGACCTGGGGCAGGGCCTCGTTGAGGTTGATGTGGCAGAACTCCACGCGCTCGCGCAGGGCCTTGGTGATCAGGAAGGTGCCATCCTGCCGGCCGGTGCCGCGCAGGCAGTACTTCTTGAGCAGCTCGGGCGGCAAGTGCTTGTTGCGCGCCATTGGATAGTGCCCGGTACGCGCACGCTCGAGCATGCGTGTGCTGATGTCCGAGCCCATCAACTGCCAGGCGCGCGGGCTGTATTCGGCCAGCACCATGGCCAGGCTGTAGGCCTCCTCGCCGCTGGAGCAGGCCGCGCTCCACAGGCGCAGTGGCTGCGTGCCGGGCGACAGGCCCCGCAGGTAATCCGTCAGCCAGTCAAAGTGCTTGGGTTCGCGGAAGAAGTAGGTTTCGTTGGTGGTCAGCAGGTCGATGCAGGTCTGGTGTTCGCCCTGGCCTTCCGCAGTGTGGATGAAGCGGAAGTAGTCGCCATAGCTGTGCATGCCGCACTGCTGCAGGCGCTTGGCCAGGCGGCCGCAGATCAAGGCTTTCTTGCCGCGGTGCATCTGGATGCCCGTCTGGCGATGGATGAAGCTTTGAAAGTCCAGAAACTCTTCGTCAGAAAGATGCAAAGACATGGTGGCCTAAAACCATAGCGCGAAGCGCTTGATTCTCTTTGGATTGCAAGCAAAAGTAAAAGGAAAGGCCAAGTGAGCATGCGCTAATTGCTCTTTTTTATATGCAGCGCGGTGCATTAAAAAGCCCTGACTCCGGCAGAGTCAGGGCTTGGATGTGTGGCGGAAAGCAGCAGGAGTCGAACCTACCCAGGAGTGGCTAACACCCCTCACCGGGTTTGAAGCCCGGCCGCACCACCGGGCACGATTGCCTTCCGAAGAAGCTGGCGCCGATTGTAACGCGCTGGCGGGGCGCAGCGCGGTAATCGGGGCGATGCCGGGCTCATGCCTGGGGGTGCCACTGGGCGTCGGGGCGCAGCACGTGGGCGTCGCGCACACGCCGGGTGTAGCCCAGGCGGTCGAAGCACTCGATGATCTGGATGGCGCGCTTGCGGCCCAGTTGTGTCGCGTCGCGGAAGGCGCGGGCCTCGACCTCGCCGTGGGGCGTGGTGGTGGCCAGGTCTTTGACGATGGTGGCCAGCTGGTCCATGTTGGCGGCGGTGTAGAACAGGTCCTTGACCACCTGGAACAGCTGGCCCTGGCGGGCCAGCTTGCGCAGCAGCTGGCGCACCACTTCCTCGCCGCTGCCTGTGTCGCGTGCCAGGTCGCGCACCCAAGGTGGGTCAAAGCGGCCGTCCTGCAGGCGCGGCAGCAGTTGCTCGGCCAGGGCCTGCTCGGCGGCGGACAGCTGCACGCTGTGGCCGGGCCGGTGCAGCCACGCCCCGCTGCTGGCCAGCTGCTGCGACTGCAGCAACTGGTCGATGATGGCGCGCCACAGCATGTCGTGTTGCGCATGGACCAGGCCGGGCCAGGCCATGCGGCGCAGGCGCGCGGCGTTGATGCCAGGCTCATCCGGGTACTTGTCGTGAAAGCGCGTGATGGTGTCCAGCACCTGGGCCTGCAGCTGGGCCAGGCGCTGGGCGTCGATCAGCAGCGCATCCCCGTCGGCCAGCGCAATGCGCTGTGTGTCAGCCAGGACAATGCCGTCCAGACTGCGCCCGGTCAGGCGTTGCAACTGGGACAGGGGCAGGCCGTGGGCGGCCTGGGCGACCAGCGGCGTGGCATCGTGCGTGGCCACCAGGTGCTCCAGCGCATCCAGGGTGGCGCTGCGCTCTGGGCTGCGGCGCTTGCGCGCGGGGGCATACGGGTCCAGCACCATGCCGCCGGCAATGGTGCGGCTGGCCTGGGCGTTGCGCAGCACCAGGCGGTCGCCGGGCACGGTGAAGACCGGGGCGTCCAGCACCAGCTGCGCACGCACTTCGGTGCCGGGCTCGATCGGCTGGTCCTGCAGCAGGGCCACGTGGGCCGTGCCGCGCTGGGTGCCCAGGTGCACGTGCACCGGCGTCCACTGCGCCATCGGCGGGGCTTCGGCCAGCAGGTGCAGGCGGATGTCGATGCGGTCGGTGGCCTGCAGCACGCGGCCATCGGCGATCCAGTCGCCACGCTGGATGTCGTCCTTGGCGATGCCGGCCAGGTTCAGCGCGCAGCGCTGGCCGGCCACGCCTTGCTCGGCCGCCTGGTTCTGGGCGTGGATGCTGCGCACCCGCACCGCCTGGCCACTGGCCGAATGCACCAGGCTGTCGCCCACGGCCACACGACCGTTGAACACCGTGCCGGTGACCACGGTGCCCTGGCCGGGCAGGGTGAAGACACGGTCCACCGCCAGCCGGAACAGGCCGTCGCGCGGGCGCGGGGGCATCAGCTGGGCCTGTACGTCCAGGTGCGCGCGCAGGGCCTGCACGCCGGGGGCGCCGGGCTGGGCGGCGGCGGTTTCAAAGATTGGGCTGCCGGCCAGGGCCGTGACGCTGAGGATGGCGGTGATTTCGTCGCGCACGTCCTGGATGCGCTCGGGCAGCACGCGGTCGACCTTGGTCAGGGCCACGGTGCCCTGGCGGATGCCCAGCAGTTGCAGGATTTCCAGGTGCTCCAGCGTCTGTGGCATGACGCCGTCGTCGGCGGCCACCACCAGCAGCGCGTGGTCGATGCCCACGGCGCCAGCGGCCATGGTGTGCACAAACTTTTCGTGGCCGGGCACGTCGATGATGCCCAGCACGTCGCCGTTGGGCAGGGGGGCGTAGGCGTAGCCCAGCTCGATCGAGATGCCGCGCGCCTTCTCTTCCTTCAGGCGGTCGGTCTCCACCCCGGTGAGGGCGCGCACCAGCGTGGTCTTGCCGTGGTCAATGTGTCCCGCGGTACCGATGATCATGCAAACACTTTCCAGAACCCCGATGGTTCCTAGTCAAATTGGCATCCAGCGCTTGTCCAGCAAGCGCCAGTAGCTATGTATTTAGATGGCCCTGTGCAAACCTGGGCGCGCCGTTGCCTGGGATTGTCGTACTGAAGAGCTACCTGCTGCTTCGCGCCTCGTTGCCATCGTCCATCGCCTGCGTCTTAGCGTGCGGGCCGTGCTCAGCGCAAGGCATGCAGCTGTTGTTCAAACTGCGGCTGGGCCGGGGCCTCCAGGCAGCGCAGGTCCAGCCACAGGGCATCGTCGTGCAGGCGGCCAATCACCGGGCGTGGCAGGGCGCGCAAGCGCGCTTCCAGCTGGGTCAGCTGGCGGCCCGCCTGCTTGCCGCTGGCGGGGTACAGCTTCAGGCCCAGCTGGGTAGGTTGTCCACGGGCAGGGCGCCGCTGCCGATCTGGCTGTGCATGGCGGCGGTCTCGACGACCCAGGCATCGCCCAGCACGTCCTGCAACCGGGGGCGCAAGGCCTCGGCCTGGGCCTGCATGTCGGCGGGCGGGCGGGTGAACAGGCGCAGCGTGGTCAGGCGCTCGGCCAGCTTTTCCGGGTGCAGGTACAGGCGCAGCGTGGGCTCCAGCGCGGCCAGCGTCAGCTTGCCCACGCGCAGGGCGCGCTTCATGGGGTTCTTCTTGATCTTGGCGATCAGGTCCTTGCGGCCGACGATGATGCCGGCCTGGGGGCCGCCCAGCAGCTTGTCGCCCGAGAAGGTGACGATGTCGGCGCCGGCCTCCACGGTCTCGCGCACCGTCACCTCGTGGGGCAGGCCCCACTGGCGCAGGTCCACCAGGGTGCCGCTGCCCAGGTCCACCAGCATGGACAGGCCGCGCTCGTGCGCCATGGCAGTGACCTCGGCATCCGAGACGCTCTTGGTGAAGCCCATGACGGCGTAGTTGCTGGTGTGCACCTTCATCAGCAGGGCGGTGGCGTCGGTCACGGCCTCGGCATAGTCCTTGGCGTGGGTGCGGTTGGTGGTGCCCACTTCAACCAGCTGGCAGCCGGCGCGCTTCATGATGTCCGGAATGCGGAAGGCGCCGCCAATCTCGACCAGCTCGCCGCGCGACACCACCACTTCCTGGCCGGCTGCCAGGGTGGACAGGGCCAGCAGCACGGCGGCGGCATTGTTGTTGACGATGGTGGCGGCCTCGGCGCCGGTCAGCTCGCAGACCAGCTGTTCGACCAGGTCGTCGCGGTCGCCACGGCCGCCGGTGGCCAGGTCGTATTCCAGGTTGGCGGGGGTGGTCAGCGCCTCGACCACGGCGTCCACCGCTTCCTGGGGCAGCAGGGCGCGGCCCAGGTTGGTGTGCAGCACCGTGCCTGTGAGGTTGAACACGCTGCGCAGGCGAGGGGCAAAGCGCTCGGTCAGGCGCTGCTCGGTCGCTTGCACCAGGGCGGTCTCGGTCACCTGGTCTGCGTGCAGGCTGCCCTCGCGCAGCGCCGGGCGCAGCCCTTCCAGTATCTGGCGCACGGCATCCGTGGTGCTGCTGGTGCCGTACTGCTGCTGCAAGGCCTGCAAGGCCGGGGTGTGCAGCAGCTTGTCAACGGAGGGGAGGCGCGGGGTGGCAGCGTTCACGGCGGGGGATCTCGCAGTCAAAAACAATCGGGCAATGAAGAAAGGCCGCCGCAGCGGCCTTTCGGCAGGGGCTGGCGGTGGCTGGTCGCTTATTGTGCCGCAGGGTCCACCAGGCCGGCCTCGGCGTCGGCCGCCTGCTCTTCGGCCACGGCCACAAACAGCAGGGGGTTGGCGCTGGAGCGCTGGAAGCGGGTGCTCTCGCTCATCAGCAGGTCCATGGTCAGGCTGGCCAGGTCGTCGGCCAGCGGCTCGGCCAAGGGGTCCTTTTCCTGGTTGATGACCTTGCGGTAGGTGCCGCACTGGTCGCAGGTCTCGGCGGTGATGACGTCCTTGCTGCCTTCGATGGTCTGGTAGTGGATGCCTTCGGTGGACTCGCAGTGCGAGCACTTGACGCGCACCATGTGCCATTCGGTGCAGCAGGTGCCGCAGTGCAGGTAGCGGTGGCCGCTGCTCTGGCCGCCAATGCGCAGCACGCTGGCCACGGGTTCGCTGGCGCAGACGGGGCAGATGGTGGCCGGCTCGGTGTAGGGCACGTCGCGCACGCTGAGGGCCGCGGCGCGCTGGGCATAGGTCACTTGCAGCGCGGCCATGATGAAGGGGGCCATGCCGATGTGGCGGGCGGCCACCTCCTTTTGCAGCAGGCGCTGGGCGATTTCATCGCGCTCCTGCAGGCTGAGGGCGCGCAGCGAGGTGATCAGGGGCTGCAGCGGCTCGGGCAGACCTTCGTTGCCCGCCAGGGTGTCCAGCATGGCATCCAGCACGGCGTGCCAAGCGGGGTCAATGTGGTCGGCGGCAGGCAGCAGGGGCATGGAGTGCTGCTGCGCACGTTCCATGCTGCTGGTGTCCAGGGGCTGCAGCGTCACCTGGGCGGCGGCTGCATGCTGGGCATCCACGATCTTGGCGGCGAACTGCAGGTAGTCCGCGATCGGGTTGCCGTCCGACAGCTGGCGCAGGCGCGCTGCGCGGTCGGCGAACAGGCTGGTGACCTGAGGCAGCAGGATGCGGGGGAAGCTGGTCTTGTCCAGCGCTTCGATTTCGCCGGGTTGAAGAATGCGTTGTTGCATAGAAATAGGGGTCCCGAAATTGAAGCCGCCGGCACGCCCAGCAGAGGGCGTCCGGCGGCAATCAACAAGCGTCTAAGTGACTTTATCTAAAGACCGATCGGATCAGTCGTTGTCGCCAGTCATCTTGCGATACCAGCCGCGGTGGTGTTGCTTGGCCCAAGCACGGGTCACTGTGCCATACAACATGGCGCGGATGGTGCCGCGGGTCCAAATAGCCGCATAGACGTGCATGATGATCAGTCCGATCATCCACACCGCAGCGATGGCGTGCACCACCGAAGCGGCGCGCACCACGCCCACGGGCAGCGTCCACCAGGCGCGCCACATCAGCACGCCGGTGACCGTGATCAGCAACATGCCGATCACCAGGCCCCAGAACAGGAGCTTCTGGCCACCGTTGTACTTGCCCTGTTCGGGCATGTCGTGGTCGTCGCCGTCGATCATCTTGTTGACGTTTTTCAGCCAGTCAATATCGCGGGGTTCCACGATGTTGAGCTTGGCAAAACGGCACGCCATGATGATGAAGAACACGGCCATCACCACCCCGATGTAGGGGTGCAGAATGCGCGTCCATGGGCCGCCACCGAACAGCTGAGTCAGCGGAAAGAAGGCGGGGTGGAAGAACGCCAGACCGGACAGGGCCAGCAAAATGAAGCAAATGCCTACCACCCAGTGGTTGGCGCGCTCCGATGCGTTGTAGCGCACGAGGTCGCGAGGGTTGCGTTTCATTTGCCGTTCTCCTTGTTCAGCGCTTCAGCGTCCTTGCGCTCCATTTCATCTTCCAGTTCCTTGGACACGTCGTTCGGCCCCTTGGTGATGTAGTGGAACAGGCTGCCGACAGCAGCTGCACCCAGTGCGGCCATCGCCAGAGGCTTGGCAACACCCTTCCACAGGGACACCATCGGGCTGATCTTGGGATCGTCCGGCAGGCCCTTGTACAGCGAAGGCTTGTCAGCATGGTGCAGCACGTACATGACGTGCGTGCCGCCCACAGCTGCTGGGTCATACAAACCGGCGTTCGCGTAGCCACGCTGCTTCAGATCGCCGATGCGGCGCTCTGCCTGATCGTGCATCGCCTTCTTGGTGCCAAACATGATGGCGCCAGTCGGGCAGGTCTTGACGCAGGCAGGTTCGCGGCCTACCGCCACGCGGTCCGAGCACAAGGTGCACTTGTACGCCTTGTGGTCCTTCTTGGAGATGCGTGGAATGTTGAACGGGCAGCCGGTCACGCAGTAGCCGCAACCGACGCACTGGTCCTGCTGGAAGTCCACGATGCCGTTGGCGTATTGCACGATCGCACCAGGCGAGGGGCAGGCCTTCAGACAGCCGGGGTCTTCACAGTGCATACAGCCGTCCTTGCGGATCAGCCATTCCAGATTGCCGGTGGCTTCGTTCTCGTACTCGGCAAAGCGCATCACGGTCCACGACTGATCGGTCAGATCGGTCGGGTTGTCGTACACGCCAGCAGCCGAAGTGCCGATTTCGTCGCGCAGATCGTTCCACTCCATGCAGGCGGTCTGGCAAGCCTTGCAGCCAATGCATTTGGAGACATCGATCAGCTTGGCGACCTCCCCGCTGTGTGCTTCACGCGCACTGGGAGCGGGGGTGGTCGTTGCGGAGCGACGCTTGATATCGAGGGACATGGTTGAGGACATCAGCTATTTCTCCTTATGCCTTCTCAACCTTCACGAGGAAGGTCTTGGATTCAGGGGTCATGCTGTTGCCGTCACCGACCGACGCAGTCAAGTTGTTCGCCAGGTAGCCCTTGCGACCTGTCGAGGCAAAGCCCCAGTGGATCGGAATGCCCACGTGGTGGATGGTCTTGCCGTCGATCTGCATGGGCTTGATGCGCTTGGTCACCACTGCCGCAGCCTTGACGAAACCACGCTTGGACGACACCTTGACCTTCTGGCCGGTTTCGATGCCCAGCTCCTTGGCCAGCGCTTCACCAATTTCCACAAACTGTTCGGGCTGAACGATGTTGTTCAGCTGAACGTGCTTGGTCCAATAGTGGAAGTGCTCGGTCAGGCGGTAGGTCGTGCCCACGTGTGGGTAGTCCTTGGGATCGCCCGCGGTGCCCTTGGTGGACTCCAGGATACGCGCCGCAGGGTTGATGACCGCCAGCGGGTTCTTGGGATACATGGGGTTGTAGCCCAGCGGGTTGTCGAACGCCTCGTAGTGCGTGGGGAACGGACCTTCGTTCATGCCCTTGCGTGCGAACAAGCGCGCCACACCCTCGGGATTCATGATGAAGGGGTTGATCACCTCGGGATCCAGGCCCACGGCCACGTCCGGCACGTCCGCGCCGCCCCACTGCTTGCCATTCCACTTGATCAGCACGCGCTTGGGGTTGAACGGATTGCCTTGGCGGTCGCACGATGCGCGGTTGTACAGCACACGGCGGTTGGCCGGCCAGGCCCAGGCCCAGTTCAGCGTGTTGCCGATCCCGGTGGGGTCGCTGTTGTCGCGGCGCGCCATCTGGTTGCCCGAAGACGTCCAGCTGCCTGCCCAGATCCAGCAACCACCCAGGGTGGTGCCGTCATCGCGCATTTCGCCAAAGCCCGCCAGCTGCTCGCCCGCCTTGCGGATGAGCTTGGTGGGGTCCTTGGGGTCGTACAGATCGACCAGGGCGCGACCGTTGTATTCCTTGGCAATTTCCTCGGAAGTGGGGTGGTCGGCGTGCGAGTACGGCCAGTAGAGGTTGACGATGGGGTCAGGGAACTTGCCGCCGTCCTTCTCGTACAACTTCTTCAGGCGCAGGTGCAGGCCGGACATGATCGCGATGTCGGTCTTGGCTTCACCCGGTGCATCGGCGGCCTTCCAGTGCCACTGCAGCACGCGCGAGGAACTCACGACGGCACCGTCTTCTTCGGCGAAGCAGGTGGTGGGCAGGCGGAACACCTCGGTCTGGATGGAGGCTGAGTCCACATCGTTGAATTCACCGTGGTTCTTCCAGAACTCGGAAGTCTCGGTGACCAGCGGATCCATCACGACCAGGAACTTCAGCTTCTTCAAGCCTTCGCGGACATTGTTGGAGTTGGCCAACGCGGCCAGGGGGTTGAAGCCCTGCGCGATGTAGCCATTCACCTTGCCCTGCACCATCATGTCGGTGATCTGCAGCATGTCGTACTGCTTGTCCAGCTTGGGCAGGTAATCGAATGCCCAGTTGTTTTCCGCAGTCGCCGCAGGACCCCACCATGCCTTCATCAAGCTGACGTGGAACTTGGGTGTGTTGGACCAGTAGTTCATCTGGCCGGGACGCAGCAGCTTGGGCGTGCGTGCGGCGATGTACTGTTGGTAGTCTTGCTCGCGCTCGTTGGGCAGCGTCAGGTAACCCGGCAACGAAGCGGACAAGATACCCAAGTCGGTCAGGCCCTGGATGTTGGAGTGACCGCGCAACGCGTTCATGCCACCACCTGCAACGCCGATGTTGCCGCACAGCAGCTGGATCATGGCGCCGGTACGCAGCATCTGTGCGCCCGTGGTGTGCTGGGTCCAGCCCAGTGCGTACATGATGGTCGCCACACGGCCGGCCACTGCGGTCGAGGCAAACTGCTCGGCCACGTGCAGGAACTTGGCCTGGGGTGTGCCGCAGATGCTTTCCACCTTCTCAGGGGTATAGCCCGCGTAATGGCGCTTGAGCCACTGGTAGACGCAACGGGGGTGCTGCAACGTGGAGTCGGTCTTCACGAAGCCGTCTTCGCCCATCTCGTAGTCCCACGACGATTTGTCGTAAGTACGGGTCTCGGGGTTGTAGCCGGAGAAGATGCCTTCGTCGAACGCAAAGTCTTCGCGCACGATGTATGTGAAGTCGGTGTAGTTCTTCACATATTCGTGGTGAATCTTGTCGTTGGTCAGCAGGTAATTGATGATGCCGCCCAGGAACACGATGTCCGAGCCCGAACGGATAGGGGCATAGAAATCGGCTACGGAAGCAGATCGGTTGAAACGCGGATCGACCACCATGAAGTGCGCACCGTTGTGCTCCTTCGCTTCGGTCACCCATTTGAAACCACAGGGGTGCGCTTCCGCAGCGTTACCGCCCATGATCAGGATCACATCAGCATTCTTGATGTCGACCCAGTGATTTGTCATGGCTCCACGGCCAAACGTCGGGGCAAGACCTGCCACCGTCGGGCCGTGTCAGACACGTGCTTGGTTATCGAGCGCCAGCAGGCCCCAGGAACGGGCAACCTTGTGGGTGACGTAACCGGCTTCGTTGCTAGAGGCCGAAGCAGCCAGCATGCCGGTGGTGAGCCAACGGTTGACCGTTTGACCCTTTTCATTCTTCTCGACGAAGTTGGCGTCGCGGTCTTCCTTCAGAAGCTTGGCGATACGGTCCAGGGCTTCGTCCCACGACAGGCGCTTCCACTCGGTCGAGCCGGGAGCACGGTATTCGGGGTACTTGAGGCGGTTGGGGCTGTGAACGAAGTCCAGCAGCGAGGCGCCCTTGGGGCACAGCGTGCCGCGATTCACGGGGTGATCGGGATCACCTTCAACGTGCATCACCGACATCTTGGCGTTCTTGACGCCGTCGCTGTAGGAGTACATCAGGATGCCGCAGCCCACCGAACAGTACGTGCATGTCTGCCGTGTGACGGTGGTTGCGGCCAGTTTGAACTGACGGACTTCAGCCAGGGCAGCGGTGGGCGAGAAGCCCATCACTGCCAGACTGGATGCCGCCAGACTCGAGCCAGTCACTTGCATGAACTGGCGTCTGGATAGTTGCACCATGGGGTTACCTTTTAAAACTTGACGCTTGTAGGCGAAATTCTAGTTATGTGTCTCATACAAGACCCACTCCCCAGCCTTTAACCGATGGCGCTTGCCGGGGAATGTATGCATATGGTTGCATAGATCGGCGGCACCTATAAGGCGGGAAGAACCCGAGTTTTGTAGGTGCGGGCCGTGTGTGCTTTATGGAAAATCCAGCAAGCGCCGCCTGCAGCGGCGACAATGCGGGCCATCAACAGCAAGGTGTGCGCAACCCGTGAAGGCGGGTGTGCCACGTGTCGAGGGTCGACCCATCTTCGTGTTGGCGTACAGCGGTGGCTGCTGTGCGCAGATGCGCCGGTCGTCTTGTCTGCGTCGGCTTTTGTTCCTTGTTGCGGTTTTTTCCATGTCCCATCGCCAGCCCGTCCGTGTGGCCGATCTTGCTCAGTTCACGACCATCATCGACGCCCGCACGCCTGCAGAATTTGCCCTTGACCACATCCCCGGCGCGATCAACTGCCCGGTGCTGAGCGACGCCGAGCGCGCCACCATCGGCACCATCTACAAGCAGGTCAGCCCCTTCGAGGCCAAACGCCTGGGGGCGGCCCTGGTGGCCCAGAACCTGGCCCAGCACCTGCACACCACCTTTGCCGACAAGCCCGAGAACTGGCGTCCCGTGGTCTATTGCTGGCGTGGCGGGCTGCGCAGCGGCTCCATGGTGACGTGGCTGCGCCTGGTCGGCTGGGATGCCCAGCAACTGGCGGGTGGCTACAAGTCCTTTCGCCACCATGTGGTTGGCGAGATCGAGCGCCTGGTGCCGCAGTTGCAGCTGCGCGTGCTGTGCGGCGCCACCGGCAGCGCCAAGACCCGCGTGCTGCACGCTTTGCAGCAGCAGGGCGCGCAGGTGGTGGACCTGGAGGGGCTGGCCTGCCACAAGGGGTCGTTGCTGGGCGCCTTGCCGGGCGTGCCGCAGCCCTCGCAAAAGAGCTTCGAGACACAGCTGGTGGCCGTGCTGGAAACCCTGGACCTGAGCCGGCCGGTGTACGTGGAAGGGGAAAGCCCCAAGATCGGCCGCGTGGCCTTGCCCCTGCAACTGGTGCAGCACATGCGCCAGGCGCCGGTGATCGAGATCCAGGCCACCGAGGCGGCGCGGCTGTACTACCTGTTGCGCGATTACGCCTACCTGGGCGATGACGTGGCCTCGTTGTGCGAGCGGCTGGCCTACCTCAAGGAAATCCAGGGCAGTGAGACGATTACCCGCTGGCAGGACTGGGCCCAGGCTGGCGCGCTCCCGCAGCTGTTTGACGAGCTGATGCGCCTGCACTACGACCCCCAGTACCAGCGTTCGCAGTCGCGCCACTTCACCCAATGGGGCGGACGCCAGTCGCTGGCGGCCGACGACCTGTCCGAGTCCGCCTTCGCTCGCCTGGCCGGCGCGATCGTCGCCCTGGGCTGACAGCGGGGCACCCAGGCGCCACGGCCTGGATGCCGGCGGTTCTGGCGTGCCTGGATGACACCGGGCAGGCCCGCTGGGTGGTACAACGTCGCATGTTTGATGTGCCCCACGAGGAGTCTTGCACCATGTCCGAAGCCCCCGTCCCGCCTGAACGCATCGTTGCCCGCACCAGCAGCCTGGGGGAGGGCATGACGGTGGCCCGCGTCCTGCCCACCCGGGGACGGCGCATGATCGGTGCCTGGTGTTTTCTGGACCACCTGGGTCCGGTGGACTTTCCCGCCGGCCAGGGCATGCATGTGGGGGCCCACCCACACACCCGGCTGCAGACCTTCACCTGGATGATCGAGGGCGAAATCCTGCACTGCGACAGCCTGGGCTCGGAACAGGTGGTGCGCCCCGGTCAGGTGAACCTGATGACGGCAGGCTACGGCATTTCGCACACCGAAGACTCGGTCACGCCCGGTGCGCGCCTGCATGCGGCCCAGTTGTGGATTGCCTTGCCGGCGGCGGTGGCCGACCAGCCGCCCGCCTTTGCGCATTACCCGGTGCTACCCACCTGGCAGGCGCAGGGTTGCGACTGGGCCCTGATGGCCGGCAGCTATGGCGAACACACCGCGCCCACGCAGCTGCATTTCCCACTGGTGGGCTTGGAGGTGCGTTGCGACCGCGGGGCCACCGTGACGTTGCCGCTGCGCGCAGACTTTGAATACGGCTTGCTGCCGCTGACTGGCGGGCTGGCCGTGGCCGGCGAGACCTGGATTGCCAATGAACTGGCGTACCTGGCTGCCGGGCGCACCGCGGTGACGCTGCAGATGCAGGCTGGCACCCGGCTGCTGCTGATCGGTGGCGCGCCGTTTGCCGACCCGGTGACCATGTGGTGGAACTTTGTCGGCCCGGATCTGGCGAGCATCCGCGCCTACCGCGAGGCCTGGCAGGCCCAGAGCGAACGCTTTGGCAGCGTGCCCGGCGGGGAAGGGCGACGCCTGATGGCCCCGCCGCTGCCCTGAAAACGGGTTATTCGGTTTTGATAGCTGCCTGCGCTTGCTGCACAGGCGCTGCAGGCCAATTTGGCAGATATTGGACGGCGCGGTCTGGGCGGCATGGCGCGCGTGGCCGCCCCGGGTGACGACCCCCGCCGCTGGCCGAGGGCCCACCGCCGCTGGTCCACACCCTGTGGCTGTGCCCAAGGTGTGAAAATGGCCTCTAGCCTTGCAGCATCAGCGCGGGCTGCTCTGATTCCAGGAGTGCCTGTTCGGCCGGCTGGACGCCACCGGGCAGGGTGAACTGCCGCACGGCCTGGTCCAGCACGCCGGCCTGGTCGCGCAGCGAGGCCGAGGCCGCGCTGGACTGCTCCACCAGGGCGGCGTTCTGCTGGGTCATCTGTTCCAGCTCGTCCACGGAGCGCATCACCTCCGCAATCTGGCGGTGCTGGGTGTGGGCTGCCTCGCTGATCTCGGCAATCACCTGGGCCACGCGATGCACACTGCCCACGATGTCGTCCATGGTGCTGCCGGCCTGCCGAACCAGGCTGGTGCCGCTGTCGACGCACTGGGTGGAGGCGGTGATCAGCGCCTTGATTTCGCGCGCCGCCTCGGCGCTGCGGCCGGCCAGGGCCCGCACCTCGTTGGCCACCACGGCAAAGCCGCGGCCCTGTTCGCCGGCGCGGGCGGCCTCCACTGCCGCATTCAGCGCCAGGATGTTGGTCTGGAAGGCGATGCCATCGATCACCCCGGTGATGTGGGCGATGCGCTCGGAGCTCTGGGCGATCTGTGCCATGGTCTGCACCACCTCCGCCGTCACCTGGCGCCCGCGCTGGGCCACGCTGGTGGCGGCCTGGGCCTGCTGGTGCGCGGTTTCGCTGGCCTGTGCGTTGTGCTGCACGCCCTGGCCCAGCTCTTCCATGGCGCCGGTGGTGGTCTGCAGGTGCGAGGCCGTGTCCTCCGTGCGCTCGCTCAGGTGGTGGTTGCCGGTGGCGATTTCCGCGCTGGCGGTGGACACCTGGCCCGAGGCGGCCTGCACCTGGGCCACCAGGCTGCGCAGGGCGGCCTGCATGGCGGCCATGGCGGTCACCAGTTGGCCCACCTCGTCGCGGTTCAGCGCCACGATGTCCTGCGACAGGTCGCCGGCGGCCACGCGCTGCGCCATGTCGCGCGCCATGGTCAGCGAACGCATGATGGTGCGCACGCTGACCACCGTCACCGGCAGCATCACCAGCACGGCGATCAGCACCACGGCGGCCATCAGCCGCTTCATCTGCTCGGCCTGGGCGGTGATCTGCTGGCGGGCGGTGTCCAGCTCGGCCTGGGCCTGCATCACGGCGGCGCTCAGCAGGGCGTCCGCGTCATGGATGGCCGAGCGCACGAACTCGGCCTGCTCGGCCCCCTCGGCCGGGCTGACCAGGCCCTGGCGCACCTGCTCCAGCAGCGGGGACAGGTCGTTGCCATAGCGCTCCAGCGAGGTGTGGACCACGCCCAGCTTCTGGGCGTAGTCCGAGGTTTCGGGCTGCAGCATCCCCAGCATCTGGGCGCGTTCCTTGATGCTGGCCAGCGTGGTCTGCCAGCGGCCCAGCATCTCTTCGGCCCGGTCCGAGCTGTCGGCATTCACGATGGTGTTTTTCTCGGCGATCTGCAGGCTCCCTAGATTGGTGCGCAGCTCGCTGATATCGGTCAGGGTCTGCACCCGGGTGGCGAAGACCTCTTCCACCGTGTGGTGGGTCTGCTCCAGGGCATAAAAGCCCGCGCCGCCAATGGCGGCCAGCATGGCCAGGCAAAACAGGGTGCCGCAGTACAGGCGGCGCTTGATCGACAGGTTGGCAACGAAGTTCATCACGAATCCTTGGGTATGCCCCGCTGCTTGTGGCAACGGTATACAAAATGTTTCGCAAATTTCGCGCCAACCTCTTGACGATCGTTTTATAGGTTGAGGATTTTGGCCACATAGTCCGCATCCTTGTCGCCACGGCCGGACAGGTTGACCAGGATGTGCTGGTCCGCGCCCAGCGTGGGGGCGGTGCGCATGGCCCAGGCCACGGCGTGGGCGCTTTCGAGTGCCATCACGCCGCAGCGCCGCCGGCCGATGGCGCCGGTTTCAGCATGTCGATATGGGGAATGCCATCTTCGTCATAGACATCCCCGACGGCCTGGAATCCGAGCGATCCATAGAACTTTTCGAGGTGCGCCTGCGCACCGATCCGTATGCCTTGGCCGGGAAAGTGTTTTTCCGTGAAGGCGATGGCCTCGGCGACCAGCGCACGGCCAATTTGGATGTTGCGGAATTGGGCCAGCGTGATCACACGCCCGATCGAAGGCTCCGTGTATTTGAGCCCGGGATCCACGACCCGGGCATAGGCCGCCAGCTCGCCCCCCACCGTCACCCGCAGGTGCCAGGACTGTGGGTCCAAGCCGTCGGCGTCCTGGTAGGCGCACTGCTGCTCGACGATGAAGATCGATTCTCGGGCGCGGAGCACTTCGTAGATTTCCAGGGCCGTGAAGGCCTCCAGGCGGTTCCAGTGGTAGTTCAGATGCATCATGTGGTGAGCGGGGGGCAGGGGCGAGGCGGCGTTGCCGATGGGGGTCAGCGAAAGTGGCGCTTGGTGACCAGATAGCGCGCAGCGGTCGTTCCGCTGTTGCCAAAGGATTGTTCTTCGTGGGTGGACACGCGCGCGCAGTCCCCGGGCTGTAGTTCGTAGACGGTGGTCCCGCTAGTGAGCGTCAATTGGCCTTCCAGCAGCAGGATTTGGTCGTCCGAGTGCAGCGTGGCGCTGGCGGCAAAGCTGACGGTTTGCCCCGGTGGCAACTCGACCGCCACGATCTCCACCTCGGCAGCATCGCCCGGTGGGGACAGCAGCCGCCGGACATAGCCCGTGGCCGGATCTGTCCACTGCTGCTGCTCTTGCACGCGCTGGATCGCTGTGGGGGCCGACCGGGGCTCGCGCATCAGGGCCGACATGCTCAGGCCCATGGCATCACCGATGCGCGAGAGCAGCACGGCGGTGGGGCTGCTTTCACCGCGCTCGATCTTGGAAATCATGGCCCGGCTCACGCCCGCCTGGGTCGCCAGCTGGTCCAGTGTCAGTCCGCGTCGCATCCGCTCTTCGCGGACGCGCTGGGGGATGAGGTGTTCGGGGGATGTGTGGGGCGACATGCATTCCATTATAGTGGACATCTACTATAGTGGAATATATGCGTGCAACGTTCTCGAATACGACAGCCGTGCCGGTGCTGGCGCTGCTGCTCAATGCGCTGGCCTGGGGTGTCGCGTGGTGGCCTTTCCGGCAGCTTCAGTCCTTGGGGCTGCATCCGCTGTGGGCGACCACCTGCATCTACGGGTTGGCGGCCAGCGGGATCGGGCTGTGGCGCCCCCAAGCACTGGGGCAGGTCGTGCGCCTGCCATCGCTGTGGGGAATCCTCATCGCCTCAGGTCTGACCAATGCGGCCTTCAACTGGGCGGTCAGCATCGGGGACGTGGTCCGTATGGTGCTCTTGTTCTATCTGATGCCGCTGTGGTCGCTGCTGCTGGCAAGGCGGTTGCTCGGCGAAGCGGTGACGGCCGGTGCGAGCGTGCGCGCTGTGCTGGCGGTGGTCGGGGCCGCCTGCGTGCTGGCCGGTCCTGCGGCAACTGCAGCGGGCATACAGGCCCGTTCTGCCAGCCTTGCCGATGCCTTGGCTTTGCTGGCCGGCTTTGCTTTTGCCTTGAACACCGTGCTGCTGCGGCGTGCGGCCGCGGTACCGCGCGAAGGGCGGGCGATGGCCATGTTCCTGGGCGGGGCCCTGGTCGCGGGGGCTGCGGCCACCTTGTTGTCCGGGGCCGGGGATGCCGCAGTCCTGGCCGTCACCTGGCCTGGCGCTGCGGCAGCGTGGGTGCTGCCCGTTGTGGGACTGGCCCTGGCTTTTCTGGGGGTGAACCTGTGCCTGCAATATGCCGTGGCCCGCCTCAGCGCCCGGATGACGGCAGTGATTCTGCCGTGCGAGGTGCTGTTTGCGGCCGTCACTGCCGTGTGGTGGGGCGGCGCGTCCTTGCATCTGGGGCTGGTGGTGGGCGGGGTGTGCATCCTGTTCGCGGCGATGGCCAGTGTCTGGGGGCATGCCAGGGCGGCCTCCAACATGGTGTCCGAGTGATCCATCGGAATGAGGGCGGCTGTGCCCATGGCATGGCGCGGCCTGTGCGTGAAGGCTCCAAAGGGCGCAGGGTGCGCCACGTTTAGCTCGGGCGAATGCTCGTCCTTCTTCCTTGCTCCGTGGTGGCGAGGACTGCGCTGGTGCTGTGGTGCGCTCTTCCTTCAGTAGTGGCCCCAGACCCCAGCCGGACTGTGCCGCTGCTTGCGCGATCGCGCGGCTGGCACGTCCGGCTCGAAGAACTGGTCACGGGGGCAGGGGGGCCGCGTGCGCAGAGTGAATAGTTCTCTGAGGCCGTGGAAGCCAGAGCACCCGATCACCTCCAAAAACAAGCCGCCAGGCATCTGCCTGGCGGCCTGGGCGGGGGCATCCGCGGTGGCTCAGGCCCTCACGGCTTTTGCAGCATCTTGATGACGCTGGAGAAGTCCTCGCCGCCGTGGCCCGCAATGCTGTGGGCCGCATAGATGGCGCGGGCCATGCCGCCCAGCGGGGTGCTGGCCTTGGTGGCGATGGCGTTGTCCTGGGCCAGGCCCAGGTCCTTGAGCATCAGGTCCGTGCCAAAGCCGCCGGCATAGCCCTTGCTGGCCGGTGCGTTCTCGTGCACGCCGGGGAAGGGGTTGTACTTTTCCAGTGCCCAGTTGCCGCCGGAGCTGCGGCGCATGATCTCGCTCAGCACCTTGGGGTCCAGGCCGTTGGCCACGCCCAGGGCGATGGCTTCGCTGGTGCCCACCATCAGGATGCCCAGCAGCATGTTGTTGCAGATCTTGGCGGTCTGGCCGGCTCCCACGACGCCGGCGTGGAAGATGTTGGCGCCCATTTTCTCCAGGTAGGGCTGGGCGCGTTCCAGCTGCGCCGTGGTGCCGCCGACCATGAAGGTCAGCGTGCCCGCAATCGCGCCGCCCGTGCCGCCCGAGACCGGGGCGTCGATGAAGTCGATGCCGGCGGCATCGGCCGCCTTGGCCACCTTCTGGCTGGTGGCGGCGGCGATGGTGGAGCTGTCGATCACCAGCGTGCCCGGGGCAATGCTGGCCAGCAGGCCGGGGGCGCCGTCCTTGCCCAGGAACAGGGCCTCCACGTGCTGGCTGGCGGGCAGCATGGTGACCACCACTTTGGCGCCCTGCACGGCGTCCTGTGCGCTGAAGGCGGCGGTGGCGCCTTCGGCGACCACCTTGGCGACGGCCTCCTTGGACAGGTCGAAGGCGCGCACGGCGTGGCCGGCTTTTTGCAGGTTGATGGCCATGGGGCCGCCCATGTTGCCGAGGCCGATGAAAGCGATGGTGGTCATACCGTTGTCTCCTGGTGGTGTTGAACTGTGGTTGTAATCTTCAAAAAAACTAGCTGTCTGCGCTGGTGTGATAAGGGCTGGAGGCTTAAAAGTCTTGCAATGTGAGCTAGCCGATGCTGAAGTCGGCCCCGCGCTCGGCCAGCAGGCTGCGCAAAATGCTGCGGTGGCAGCGGGCTTCATCCTCGCAGTAGCAGCCCAGCGCAAACGCCGTCTGGTGCGACAGGGCGGCCAGCAGGTCCAGGGTGCGGCTGGCGGGCGCGGCCGCCAGCTGCTTGCGAAAACGCTGCTGGAACTGCTTCCACAGCTTGTCGGCCTCGGCCGTCTGGCCCTGGGCCTGCAGCTGGTGCGACTGCAACGCCAGTTGCATGGTGTCGGCTTCGGGTGATAGCTCGGGGTACCAGACGTCGTAATAGTCGCGACTGGCAAATTCGGCCTTGGGCACACCGCGCGGCGGTCGGCGCACGGTGCCGATGCGCAGGCCTTCGCCCGCGCTGCGCGGGCTGCCAAGTTGAACGATGCGGATGGGCATGGCGGATCTCCGGGCCGGTCAGGCGTCGTCATCGAACACGGAGTGCTTGCGCGCAGGCGGGCGCGGCGTGGCCTTCGTGTTGTTGGGTGTTTTGGCCGTTTTGCGCAGGTTGGAGGCGCGTGGTGTGCTCTCTTTGGTGGAGCGCGGCGGTGCCCCGTCACTGCGTGCGGCCTTCTTGCGCGTGGCCTTGGCCAGCGGGTTGAAGGCCAGGGCTGCGGCGATCCAGTGCTGCCACTGTGCGCGCGTGGCGTAGGCGGCGGGGCTGATGTAGAAGTAGCCGTCCATCAGCCCCTTGCTGGACAGGGTGCGCACGCCCGGCGTTTCCGCCACGGCGGCGTGCGTGTGCGGCGGCAGGCGCACCAGCAGCTCGTCGCCTTCCACACCCAGGCACAGCTTGCCGTTGACCATGAAGACATGGCAGCCGAACATGCGCTTTTCCTCGACCTCGCCGGCCTCCAGCAGCGCTTCGCGGACGGCGTCGATGAGCTGCAGGGTGTCGTCGGACAGCGGGCGGGCAGGCATGGTGGTTTGTGTGTGGAAAAGGGTGTTGGGGCTTGTGCAGTGTGCGCTGCCAGCTATGAAAAATGTCAGCGGATGGCGTCGGGCGCGTCGGCCTCCAGCATGCGCCGGGCAATGATGACACGCATGATCTCGTTCGTGCCCTCCAGAATCTGGTGCACGCGCGCATCGCGCATCAGGCGCTCCAGCGGGTACTCGCGGATGTAGCCATAGCCGCCGTGCAGCTGCAGGGCCTCGTTGCAGACCATGAAGCCGGCGTCCGTGGCAAAGCGCTTGGCCATGGCGCAGTAGGTGGCGGCGTCGGGGGCGGCGGCATCCAGCTTGCTGGCGGCCAGGCGCACCATCTGGCGCGCGGCGACCAGCTCGGTCGCCATGTCGGCCAGCTTGAACTGCAGGGCCTGGAAGCTGGCAATCGCCTTGCCGAACTGCTTGCGCTCCTGCATGTACTGCTGCGCCTGGGTGAGGGCGCCCTGGGCGGCGCCGATGGAGCAGGTGGCGATGTTGATGCGCCCGCCGTCCAGCCCCTTCATGGCGATCTTGAAGCCTTCGCCTTCCTGGCCCAGCAGGTGGTCGGCCGGGATGCGCACATTGTCAAAGCTGATGACGCGCGTGGGCTGGCTGTTCCAGCCCATCTTCTCTTCCTTCTTGCCGTAGCTGATGCCCGGGGCATCGGCCGGCACGGCAAAGGCGCTGATGCCCTTGGCGCCCGAGTCGGGGGCTCCGGTGCGGGCCATCAGCACCAGCACGTCGGTGCTGCCGGCACCGCTGATGAAGGCCTTGGCCCCGTTAATCACGTATTGGTCACCGTCCTTGTCGGCCCGGGTCTTGAGCGAGGCGGCGTCCGAGCCGGCGCCGGGTTCGGTCAGACAGTAGCTGGCCAGCTTCTGTCCACTGGTCAGCGCCTCGCCCCAGGTGGTGCGCACGGCTTCGGTGGCCCAGGTGCCCAGCATCCAGGTGGCCATGTTGTGGATGGTGATGAAGGCGGTGGTGCTGGGATCGACGGCGGCCAGCTCCTCGAACACCAGCGTCGCATCCAGGCGCGGCAGGGCCAGGCCGCCGGCGTTCTCGGGGGCGTACAGGCCGCAAAAGCCCAGTTCACCGGCCTGGGCGATGGCCTCGCGCGGGAAGATGGCTTCGCGGTCCCATTCGGCGGCATGCGGGGCCAGGGCGGTCTGGGCGAACTGGCGCGCGGTGTCGGCAAAGGCGCGTTGGTCTGCGCTGAGTTCAAAGTCCATGGCGGTGTCTCCTGTCTCTTTGTTGTTGTCGAAGGCGGTGTCCGCAGATGCAAGGTCCGCGGCTCAGGGGGGCGGCGCTTCGCCGTGGTGCAGCCAGTGCCGCAGGGCGGTGTGGCGGGCTTCGGTCTGCTGCGCTAGGCAGTCGTGCAAGCGCTGGGGCCAGTCGGCGCGGCCCTCGTCGCCGGCATGGCGGGCCTTGCAGGTGCTGGTGCGCTGGCGGCTCCAGGCGCTCTGGTCCTTGCGCAGGGCCGGGCGCTCGTGGGCCGACAGGGCGCGCATCACATCGCCATACAGAATGTTCTGCGCGCTGTCGGCCTGCTGAAAGCGCTGCACGGCGCAGGCATTGCGGCTGGCGGTGTCGCTGGCACCGGGTTCGCAGGCCGCGCCGGCCTGGGCCCGCACGGCAGGGCTGTGGATCAGCACGGCCACCAGCAAGCAGGCGGTGGCCAGGGAGGGGGCAGGCAAATTCATGCCTGCATCATCCCAGAGTTTGGTATCCAAACGGCCTCCTGCCCAATCTGCACCAGCGCTGCCAGCTATGCTTTGCGCAGTCTTACTTCAGGCTGATGGTGGTGTTCACGCCGTGGCTGGTGGTCGAGTCGTCGAACCAGCGCGCGGTGACCGTCTTGGTCTGGGTGTAGAACATCACCACCTGCTTGCCGTAGGGGCCCAGGTCGCCGAGCTTGGAGGCGCGGCTGCCGGTGAACGAGAACAGGGGCACGGGCACGGGGATTGGCACGTTGATGCCGACCTGACCGACGTCGATCTCTTCCTGGAACTTGCGCGCAGCGGCACCGCTTTGCGTGAAGATGGCCGTGCCGTTGCCGTTGGGGTTGGCGTTGATGAAGGCGATGGCTTCATCGATGTCCGCGGCCTCGGCAATGCACAGCACGGGCCCGAAGATTTCCTGGTCGTACACGCTCATGCCGGGCTTGACGCCGCTGAAGATGGTGGGGCCGACAAAGTTGCCCTTCTCGTAACCGACCACCTGGGGCTTGCGACCGTCCAGCTCCAGCTTGGCGCCGTCGGCAATGCCGCGCTCGATCAGGCTTTCCACGCGCGACAGGGCGGCGCAGCTGACCACGGGGCCGACGTCGGTGCCGGGCTCGGTGCCACCGGAGACCTTCAAGGTCTTGGCCTTCTCGACCAGCTCGGGGATCCAGTTGCGGGCTTCGCCCACCAGCACCACCACCGACAGCGCCATGCAGCGCTGGCCGGCCGCACCAAAAGCAGCACCGGCCAGGGCGTTCAGCGACTGCTCCTTGTTGGCGTCGGGCAGGACGATGGCGTGGTTCTTGGCGCCCATCATGCACTGCACGCGCTTGCCGTTCAGGCTGGCGCGGTTGTAGACGTGGGTGCCGACCTTGGTGGAGCCGACGAAGCTGATGGCCTTGATGTCGGGGTGGTCGCAGATGGCGTTCACCGCGTCTTCTCCGCCGTGGATCACGTTCAGCACGCCGGGGGGCACGCCGGCTTCTAGTGCCAGCTCGCACAGGCGCATGGTGACCATGGGGTCCTGCTCCGAAGGCTTGAGCACGAAGGTGTTGCCGGTGGCGATCGCCATGGGGAACATCCACAGCGGAATCATGGCAGGGAAGTTGAAGGGGGTGATGCCGGCGCACACGCCCAGGGGCTGGTTCAGGGTGTAGGTGTCCACGCCGTTGGCCACATTGTTGGCCAGCTCACCCAGTTGCAGGGTGCCGATGTTGGCCGCGTGCTCTACCACTTCCAGGCCGCGGAAGACGTCGCCCTCGGCGTCGGGCAGGGTCTTGCCCTGTTCGGCGGTCAGGATGGCGGCCAGCTCCTTCATGTTCTCGCGGATCAGCTGCTGCAGCTTCAGGAAGATGCGGGCGCGGGTGCCGATGGGGGTCTTCTTCCAGGTCTTGAAGGCTTCCTTGGCGTTGCTCACCGCCAGGTTGATTTCCTCGGGGGTGGCAAAGGGCACGCGGGCCAGCACCTCCTGGGTGGCCGGATTGACCACGTTGCGCCACTGGGTGGTCTTGGATTCGACCAACTGGCCGTTGATCAGCAGTTTGACGGTCGGGGCCAGGACGGCTTGGGAAGCAGGTGCATTCATGGTGCGTGTCTCCAGGGTGTTGTAGGAATCAGGTGGGCTTGGCAGCGGCTGCGGTGCATTCGCCCGACCATGGAGGACATGCTAGGTGTGCAAAACTGCCAAAGCAATACGCATTTACGCACCTTGGCTTTGCATAAATGCACAGTCATACTGTGACCATGGATTGGGATCATTTGCGTTTCTTTGCGGCCCTGGCCCACACCGGCACGCTGGTGGGGGCGGCGCGTGCACTCGGCGTGGAGCACACCACCGTGGCCCGGCGCATCCAGGCGCTGGAGCTCCAGCTGGGCACCCCGCTGTTCGTGCGCGATGCCACGGGGCACAAGCTCAACCAGGCCGGGCGCCAGCTGCTACCCACGGCGCAGGCCATGGAACAGGCCGCCAGCGGCATTGAGCACCTGGCGCGGCACAGCGATGCCGAGCATGCGGCGGTGGCCGGACTGGTGCGCGTCGGCGTGACCGAGGGGCTGGGTGTGCAGTTGCTGGCCGCGCCGCTGTCGCGCCTGTCGATGCAGTACCCCAAGTTGTCGGTGGACCTGCTGGCGCTGCCCCGGCTGATGCACCTGTCCCGGCGCGAAGCGGACATCGTCATTTCCCTGGAGCGGCCCAAGCGCGGCACGGTGGTGGTCAGCAAGCTGACCGACTACCACCTATATCTGTATGGCGAGCGCCAGTACCTGGCGCGCAAGCCGCTGGTGCACAGCAGCGAGGACCTGCGCCACCACCAGTTCATCCACTACGTCGACGACCTGTTGTTCTCGCAGGAGCTACAGCTGCTGTCGCAGCTGTACAAGCCCACCCATTTCGTGTTCCGCAGCACCAGCATCGCAGCGCAGTACGAGGCCGTGCGCGCCGGCGCAGGCCTGGCGGTGCTGCCGGCGTTCCTGGCCGACCGGGACCCGCTGCTGCAGCGCGTGCTGCCCGAGCAGGCGCGGTTCGAGCGCAGCTTCTGGATGTCTATGCCCGAGGAAGCCAAGGGGGTGCCGCGCATCCAAGTGGTATGGAAACTACTGAAGCATTTGTTTACAGAACACCAGTCCCGGCTCAAGCCCCTGTGAGCGTGGTCGACTCAGGGTTATTTAGCAGTTTGGTTTGCCCAAACAGGGCCTGAGCCAAGGTTATGCTATCGCTTCGGTTAATTTTTGTTAGCAATTGCATACCTGCATTGCGGCACAGCTCTAGTGATTCATGAAACTTCGCTCTAAGTTCCGACAGCGATTGCAACTGTGGTGGCTTTCCGTGACCGTCTGCGCAGTGGGTGGTGTCCTGAGTCTGGGCCTGTGGCACACCCTGGAAGCGCACCGGGCCAGCATGACACTGGAGCGTCTGGAGCAGCAGGCCCTGCAGCTTAGCAGCGCGCTGGAACAGAAGATGGATGCCTATGGCGAGCTGGTCTATGGCATGGCTGTGCTCGGCAAATCGCCGGAGAGCCTGTCTTCGCCCTTGCTGCCCCAGCTCAATGCGCAGCGCTATCCGGGTGTGGAATTCCTGAGCCTGGTGCGGCGCATGCCTTCGGCCGTGGCCGGCTTTGAAATGGCCGATGTCTGGCCCACCCGCAGCACCGATGTCTGGATGGGCGAGAACGCCCAGAACCTGGAAGCGCTGACCCAGTTGTGGGCCCGGCTGCCCGAAAGCCTGGAGCCCAGCATGAGCGAGCCGTTCTCGGTGCTGGGTGGGGATGCCTCGCCGCAGCGGGTGGTCATCGGCATGCCGATGTGGCCGGCCTCGGTCCGGTCCGCCGCAGTTCACCAGGGCGACATTCTGGCGATGGGCCTGCGTGCCAACCAGTTGCTGGAGCATTTCATGGCACGCGGGGGGCTGGAGCAGGGGCTGGTGTCGATCAAGGACCAGGGCTCGGCTTCGCACCGCAGTGCCACCAGTCGCGCACCGCGCCTGCCCATCTATGTGAGCGATGGCTGGGCACAGTTGCCGGCCAGTGCCCCCAAAGTGCAGCATGAGCTGCTGGTCTGGGGGCGCATCTGGTCGCTGGAGTTTGCCCCCCAGCCCCAGGTGCTGTCGGCGCTGGAAAGCGCCTACCCCATGATTGTCGGCATTGGCGGGTTGGGCGCGACCCTGGTGCTGGCGGCCCTGGTGGCCGTGCTGTCGCACCAGCGGCTGCGCGCGCAATTCCAGACCCGCGTCAAGCACAACTTGCTGCGCCAGCAAAGCGACCGCCTCAAGGCGCTGCTGCACCAGTCGGCGATCGGCGTGGCCGAGATCGAGCCCGGCACCGGTCGCTACCTCAGCGTGAACAGCCGCTTCTCCGATGTTGTGGGCTATGACCCCAAGACGCTGGAGATGATGGATCTCTACCAGATCCTGCACCCCGAGGAACGCCCCGAGTTCCAGCGCCTGGAAGGCGCGCTGGCGGCCGGCCGCCTGGCCCATTTCACGGTGACGCAGCGCATGGTGCGCGCCGATGGCAGTGAGGTCTGGACCGAGGTCTGGGTATCGCCCGTGGTGGACAACGCCGGGCAGTCCATGGGGCGCCAGATCGTGCTGCTGCTGGACGTGACCGAACGCCAGATCCTGCAGGCGCAGCTGCACGCACGCGAAGCCTATTCCAGCGAAATGCTGCGCTACATGCCGGTGGGGCTGGTGGTGGTCGGGCCCAGCGGCAACATCGAGTTCGTGAACCACCAGTTCGAGGTGATGACCGGCTGGTCGCAGTGCGACATGGCCGACGAAACCACGCTGTGGCGCCTGCTGTGCGTGGACGCCATGCAGCATGCCGCGCTGCTGCAGCGACTGAACGCCGGGCGCTGCGAGGTGGTGCCCACCGGCGTCAACATGCCGGCGGCCGAATACCTGCTGCGCAGCAAGGACGGCAAGGAACTGCCCATCGAGGTGTCGGGCCGCTTCCTGGGTGGCCGCATCCTGCTGAGCTTTGTGGACCTGAGCCAGCGCAAGGCCGCGGAAGAGGAAATCCGCTGGCTGGGCTTTTACGACACCGTCACCCAGTTGCCCAACCGCCGCCTGCTGCTGGAGCGGCTGGCCGAGGCCGTGGCCCGCTGCCAGCGCCCGGGCGGTGGCAAGGGTGCGCTGCTGCTGCTGGACATCGACAATTTCAAATCCCTGAACGAAACCCTGGGCCACCAGCATGGCGATGCGCTGCTGCGCCTGGTGGCCACGCGCCTGAGCAACTGCATCGCGGGCCAGTACACCCTGGCGCGCCAGGGGGGCGACGAGTTCGCCGTGGTGCTGGAGGACCTGCCCAGCGAGCCCCTGGAGGCAGGGCGCCGCGCCGAGCAGGTGGGCTGTGCGGTGCTGGAGGCGCTGCGCACACCGTTCTACCTGGGGGCGCAGGACTTTCACGTGACCGTCAGCATGGGCGCCGTGGTGTTCAGTGGCAAGAGCGACACCGTGGAAGAGCTGCTCAAGCGCGCCGACCTGGCCTTGTACCAGGCCAAGAGCGCGGGCCGCGACACGCTGCAGTTCTTTGATCCCCGCATGCAAAAGGCCGTCAGTGCCCGGGTCGAGATGGAAAAGGACATGCGCCTGGCCCTGGAGCGCCATGAGTTCGACCTGTACTTCCAGCCCCAGGTGCAAAAGGACAAGGTGATCGGTGCTGAGGCGCTGCTGCGCTGGAAGCACCCGGTCAAGGGCTTCATCTCCCCCAGCGTGTTCGTGCCGGCGGCGGAAGAGTCCGGCCTGATCCTGCCGCTGGGCGAATGGGTGCTGTACGCCGCCTGCCGCCAGCTGGCGCAGTGGGCCAAGGACCCGCAGATGGCGGGCCTGACCATGTCGGTCAACGTCAGCCCGCGCCAGTTCTACCAGCCCAGCTTTGTGGAGCAGGTGCAGCAGGCCCTACGCGTCACCGGCGCGCCGCCGCGCATGCTGGAGCTGGAGTTGACCGAGGGCATGCTGCTGGCCGATGTCGAGGACACCATCCGCAAGATGGTGCAGCTCAAGGCCATGGGCGTGATCTTCTCGCTGGACGATTTCGGCACAGGCTATTCGTCGCTGAGCTACCTCAAGCGCCTGCCGCTGGACAAGCTCAAGATCGACCAGAGCTTTGTCTACGAGGTGCTGTCCAGCACCAACGACGCCACGATCGCCCGCTCCATCATCGCCCTGGGCAACAGCCTGGGCCTGCAGGTGATCGCCGAAGGCGTGGAGACCGAGGCGCAGCGCGAATTCCTCGCGTCCAGCGGTTGCCATTACTGGCAGGGCTTCCTGTTCAGCCAGCCCAAGCCGATTGCGGAATTCGAGACCTGGACACGGGCCTACGGCGCGGCCCGTTCGGAGCGCAGCCATGTCTGAGGCGGTCTGGGTGGGCAGCCTGGGTGGGCTGCTCAAGACGGCGAGCCTGTTCGTGGCGACGGCCGTGGCCGAGATTGTGGGCTGCTACCTGCCGTGGCTGTGGCTCAAGCAGGGGGGCAGCGCTTGGCTGCTGCTGCCGGCCGCCGCCAGCCTGGTGGCCTTTGTCTGGTTGCTGACTCTGCACCCGGCCGCCGCCGGTCGGGTCTATGCCGCCTACGGCGGTGTCTACGTGGCCGTGGCCATGGTCTGGCTGTGGCTGGTGGACGGCCTGCGCCCGACGGCCTGGGAATGGGCCGGCGTCGCCGTCTGCCTGTGTGGCATGGCCATCATCGCCTTGGCGCCGCGCCCGGTGTGAGAACCCTCGCGGACCGTGAACTCCTGAATTGAGAGCTGGATGCGCTGGCTGCACCTGCGCAAAAGCCTTTTTTGTTACAAAGTCCGCGCCGAAGCCCGGGCGGCAGTTGTAAGCAGGCGCGTTATCATCGGCCCCTGGTTTCCACTGTTGCCACGTCTGCTTCTCCGACCCGACCTCCGTGCGCCTTAATTCGATCAAGCTCTCCGGCTTCAAGTCCTTCGCCGAACCCACCAACTTCCTGCTGCCGGGCCAGCTGGTCGGTGTGGTCGGCCCCAACGGTTGCGGAAAGTCCAACATCATGGATGCCGTGCGCTGGGTGCTGGGGGAGAGCAAGGCCAGCGAGTTGCGCGGCGAGAGCATGCAGGACGTGATCTTCAACGGCACGACGCACCGCAAGCCGGCCAGCCGCTCCAGCGTGGAGCTGGTGTTCGACAACAGCGACCACCGCGCGGGCGGCCAATGGGGCCAGTTCACGGAAATCGCCGTCAAGCGCGTGCTCACGCGCGATGGCAATAGCAGCTACTTCATCAACAACCAGCCGGTGCGTCGCCGCGATGTGCAGGACGTGTTTCTGGGCACCGGACTGGGTCCGCGCGCCTACGCCATCATCGGTCAGGGCACCATCAGCCGCATCATCGAGTCGCGGCCCGAGGAGCTGCGCCTGTTCCTGGAAGAGGCGGCCGGCGTGTCCAAGTACAAGGAACGCCGCCGCGAGACCGAGAACCGCCTGGGTGACACGCGCGAGAACCTGACGCGCGTCGAGGACATCCTGCGCGAGCTGAACGCCAACCTCGACAAGCTGGAAAAGCAGGCCGTGGTGGCGGCCCAGTACAACACGCTGCAGTCCAGCGTGACGCTCAAGCAGCACCAGCTGTGGTTCCTGAAAAAGCAGGACGCCGAGGGCGATCTGGCCAAGATCCGCCAGGAAGGCCTGCAGGCCGTCAACGAGCTGGAAAGCCGCATGGCGGAAATCCGCCACATCGAGGCCGATCTGGAAGCTGTGCGCCAGGCGCACTACGAGGCCGGCGACCAGGTCAACCAGGCCCAGGGACGGCTGTACGAAGCCACGGCCGAGGTGGGCAAGCTGGAGGCCGAGATCCGCTACGTGGTCGAGGGCCGCCAGCGTGTCGAGCAGCGCATGCAGCAGTTGGCCGAGCAGATTGCCCAGTGGGCGCAGCGCAAGGACGATGCCGATGCCGAGCTGGAGCACCTGGCTGCCAGCGGCATGGATGCCGAAGAGCAGGCCGAAATGCTGGCCGCGCAGCTGGAAGAGCAGAGCCAGCGCCTGCCGGACCTCGAAGACGCACTGCGCGCCACCCAGCACAAGGCCAATACCCAGCGCCAGCAGGTGGTGCAGGTGCAGCAGCAGATCCAGGTGCTGGCCGCCGAGCAGCGTAGCCTGAACGAGCAAACCCGCCAGCACGAAGCCCGGCTGGAGCGTCTGCGCAACGACCGCAATGCGCTGGCTGCACCCGACGAAGACCGGCTGCAGCAAGTCAGCGCCCAGTACGCGGACGCCGCCGAGATGGCCGAGATGGCGGAGGCGGTGCTGGTGGAGCTGCAGGACAGCGTGCCCCAGCTCGATGACGAGCGGCGCCAGCGCCAGCAGGCCCTGAATGCCGAGACCTCCAGGCAGGCCGAGCTGGCCGCGCGCATGGAGGCCCTCAAGGCGCTGCAGGAAAAGGTCAAGACCGATGGCAAGTTGCAGCCCTGGCTGGCCCAGCATGGGCTGGAAAGCCTGCAGGGCCTGTGGACCAAGATTCACGTGGAAGCCGGCTGGGAAAACGCGCTGGAAGCGGCCTTGCGCGAGCGCATGGGCGCGCTGGAAGTCAGCCGCCTGGACATGGTGCGCGGCTTCCTGGGGGCCGGCGCCAAGGATGCCCCGCCGGCGCGCCTGGCGTTTTACTCCCGGCCCGACGCCAGCATTGCGCTGACCAGCCAGGGCCTGCCCCTGCTGGCCGACCTGCTGCGCGTGACCGACGCGGGCCTCAAGGCCGTGCTCTGCGAATGGCTGGCCGGTTGCTACACCGCCGCTTCGCTGGACGAGGCGCTGAGCCACCGGGCGCAGCTGCGGCCCGGCGACACCATCTATGTGCCCACCGGCCATGCCGTGACGGCGCACAGCGTGAGCTTTTATGCGCAGGATTCGGAGCAGTCCGGTCTGCTGGCACGCGCCCAGGAGATCGAACACCTGGAAAAAGAATTGCGCGCCCAGGCCCTGATCAGCGAAGAAACCCGCACCGCCCTGGCCAAGGCCGAGGCCGCCTATGGCGATGCCTCGCAGCGCCTGGTCAGCGCGCGCCGCGAGGCCAGTGAGGCCAAGCAGAGCGCGCACGAGCTGCAGGTGGACATGCTGCGCCTGACGCAGCAGGCCGAGCAGGCGCGCGCGCGCACGGCACAGATCGAGGCCGACGTGGCCGAGGTGCAGGCCACGCTGGACGAGCTGCAGGAGCGTGCCGTGGCCGCCGAGGCACGCTTTGAAGAGCTGGACATGCAGCTGGCTGACAGCCAGGAGCTGCACGCCCAGCTGGACGACCGCGTGATCGAGGCCGAGCGCAAGCTGGCCGAAAGCCGGGAGCAGCTGCGTACGCTGGAGCGCCGGGCACAGGAAGCCACGTTCAGCCAGCGCAGCATGCAGGCCCGCCAGGGCGAGCTGCAGCGCACGCTGGAAACCGCCGAGCAGCAGACCAAGGCGCTGCTGGAAGAGCGCGAGCGCGCGCAGGCCGAGCAGGGGCGCCTGAACGATGCCGCCGCCCAGGGTGGACTGCAGGATGCCCTGGCGCTGAAGATGGAGCGCGAGCAGGCCGTGGCCACCGCGCGCAGCGCCTACGAAGACCTGACCAACAAGCTGCGTGCCAGCGATGAGCGTCGCGTACAGATCGAACGCGCGCTGGACCCGATGCGCGCGCGCATCACCGAATTCCAGCTCAAGGAGCAGGCCGCCTCGCTGGGCAGTGCCCAGTACGAGCAGCAACTGGCCGAAGCCGGGGCCGACCTGGCGGCGGTGGCGCAGTCCATCCTGGAAGGCAATGTCAAGCTGCACGGCCTGCAGTCGGAAATCGACCGCCTGCACCGCGAGATCGCGGCCCTGGGCGCGGTCAATCTGGCGGCCCTGGAAGAGCTGCAGCTGGCCAAGGAACGCAAGACCTTCCTGGATGCCCAGATGGCCGACCTGACCGAGGCCATGACCACGCTGGAAAACGCCATCAAGAAGATCGACAACGAGACGCGCGAGCTGCTGTCGGGCACCTTCAACACGGTGAACGAGCACTTTGGCCGCATGTTCCCCGAGCTGTTCGGCGGCGGGCAGGCCAAGCTGATCATCACCGGCGATGAAATTCTGGACTCCGGCGTGCAGGTCATGGCCCAGCCACCGGGCAAGAAGAACCAGACCATCCACCTGCTGTCGGGTGGCGAAAAGGCCCTGACGGCGATTGCGCTGGTGTTCGCCATCTTCCAGCTCAACCCCGCGCCGTTCTGTCTGCTGGACGAGGTGGACGCGCCGCTGGATGACGCCAACACCGAGCGCTATGCCAAACTGGTGGCCAGCATGAGCAAGGGAACCCAGTTCCTGTTCATCAGCCACAACAAGATTGCCATGGAGATGGCGCAACAACTGATCGGTGTGACGATGCAGGAGCAAGGTGTCTCGCGCATCGTGGCCGTGGACATGGAATCGGCCCTGTCCATGGCCCACGCCTGAGTCAACGGATTACGGGACGAAGCAATTCCATGAGTACCCTTCAAATCAGTCTGGCCGTGGTGGGGGTGATCCTGCTGGGCCTGATCGTGGCCTACAACACCTGGACCCACCGGCGCAATGCCCCCAAGCGCGCGCAGTATGCCGACGGAGACACGCGCCTGGGCGAGGGGCATTCGCGCTTCGACCCGGCCCTGGACGGCGTGGATGTGACCGATCTGCCACCCAGCCACCGCGCGCCGGTGGTCGACCCCCTGATGGACACCGCGCCTGCGCAAGAGGCGGTTGCCGGTGCGTGGGCTGCTGACCCGTCGCTGGACGCCGCACCGGCCACGGCGGCGGTGGATGGCAGTGTGGCCGTGGCCGTCTCGCCCGCCCAGGCAGCTGAGCGCAAGCTGGCACTGGATGGCCTGATCGATGCGATTGCCCCGCTGCGCGTGGAGCACGTGGTCACCGGCGATGCCGCCCTGATGGTGCAGCCCACCACGCGCCGCGCCGGCAGCAAGCAGTTCCGTATCGAAGGCCTGAACGTCGCGACCCAGGAATGGGAAACCGTGCGTGCCGGCCAGCGCTACACAGCGTTTCAGGCCGGGGTGCAACTGGCCAACCGCCTGGGGGCGCTCAACGAGATCGAATTTTCCGAGTTCGTGGCCAAGGTGCAGGGCTTTGGCGATGCGCTGAATGCCGCCGTGGACCTGCCCGACATGCTGCACGAAGTGGCGCGTGCGCGCGAGCTGGACCAGTTCGCCGGCGAGCACGATGCGCAGCTGAGCTTCATGCTGCGCCCGCGCCGCGCGGCCTGGAGCCCCGGTTACATCGAGCAGCACGCCGCGGCCGTCGGCTTCGTGCCGGCCACCATGCCTGGGCGCATGCTGCTGCCGTCCGAGACGCCCGGCCATGCACCGCTGCTGACCCTGGCCTACGACGCCCAGGCGGCCCAGGCCGACAACCTGGACCAGACGGCCGTGCACGAGGTCTGGCTGAGCCTGGACGTGCCCCAGGTGCCGCGCACCGAGGAGCCGTTTGCACGCCTGCGCCAGGTGGTGCAGGTGCTGTGCGAAGGCATGGACGGCATGCTGTGCGACCAGAACGGCTACCAGCTGCTGCCCCAGGTGCTGGACCCGATCGAGGCCGACCTGCAAAAGCTGTACGACAAGCTCGACAGCCGTGAACTGTCGGCCGGCTCCATGCTGGCGCGCCGTCTGTTCAATTGAGGCGGCATGCACGACAATCTGGACCTTTTTGGCGCTCCAGCGCCCGAGCAGCCTACGCCTGCTGCTCCTAAAACCGTTGTTGCCAAGGTGCAACAGCTGCGCGCCCAGCTGAACCAGTGGGCGCATGAATACTATGTGCTGGATGCGCCCTCCGTGCCCGACGGAGAGTACGACCGCGTGTTCCAGCAGCTGCAGGCCCTGGAAGGCGCCTACCCTGCGCTGCAGACGCCGGATTCGCCCACGCAGCGGGTCATCGGTGCGGTGCTGGAAGGACTGAAGCCGGTGCGCCACGTGGTGCCCATGCTGTCCATCCGCACGGAAACCGACAACGAGGCTTCGGGCGCTGAGGCCTTCGATGCGCGCATCCGCCGCGAGCTGGAGCTGGACCTGGCCGCGCCGCCCGTGGAGTACGTGGCCGAGCCCAAGTTCGACGGCCTGGCGATGAGCCTGCGCTACGAGCAGGGCCGCCTGGTGCACGCCGTGACGCGCGGCGATGGCGAGGTGGGCGAGGACGTGACCCACAACATCCGCACCATCCGCCAGATCCCCCTGAGCCTGCCGGATGGCGTGCCTCCGGTGCTTGAAGTGCGTGGTGAGGTCTACATGCGCCGTGCCGACTTCCAGGCGCTGAATGCGCGCCAGGAAGCCGCCGGCGGCAAGCTGTTTGCCAATCCGCGCAACGCGGCGGCGGGTTCGGTGCGCCAGCTCGATTCGCACATCGCCATGCAACGGCCGCTGTCCTTCTTTGCCTATGGCGTGGGCGAGGTGACGCCGCCCGAGCAGGGCGGGCCGGTGTTCAGCACCCACTATGGCTTGCTGCAGCAGCTGCGCACCTGGGGTTTTCCGGTGGCAGCGCAGGTCTGTATTGCGCGGGGTGCTCCTGAATTGGTGGCTTTCCATGCCGAGCTGGGCCAGCAGCGTGCCAGCCTGCCGTACGAAATTGACGGCGTGGTCTACAAGGTCAACAGCCTGGCCCTGCAGCGCCAGCTGGGCTTTGTGACGCGCGAGCCGCGCTGGGCCGTGGCGCACAAGTACCCGGCCGAGGAAATGCCCACCGTCATGGAAGGCATTGACGTGCAGGTCGGGCGCACCGGCAAGCTCACGCCCGTGGCGCGGCTGGCGCCGGTCAGCGTGGGCGGGGTCACGGTGACCAATGCCACGCTGCACAACCTGTTTGAAATCCGCAAGAAGCGCGTGCGCGTGGGCGACACCGTCATCGTGCGGCGCGCTGGTGATGTGATCCCCGAGGTGGTGGGCAAGGTGCCCGGCGAACGCCCGGTCTACGTGCCCAACTTCCAGATGCCCCAGGCCTGCCCGATCTGCGGCTCGGAGGTGGTGCGCGAACCCGGCGAGGCCAACCACCGCTGCACCGGCGGGCTGTTCTGCCCGGCCCAGCGCAAGGAAGCCCTCCTGCACTTTGCCGCGCGCCGCGCCATGGACATCGAAGGCCTGGGCGACAAGCTGGTGGACCAGCTGGTGGATGGCCATGTGGTGCGCACCTTGCCGGATTTGTACCGCTTGGGCTTGACCGCGCTGTCTTCGCTGGATCGCATGGCCGAAAAATCGGCCCAAAACGTACTGGCAGCACTGGAAAAATCCAAGTCCACGACGCTGAACCGCTTCCTGTTCGGCCTGGGCATCCGCCATGTGGGGGAGGCCACGGCCAAGGACCTGGCGCGCCATTTCGGCACGCTGGACGCCATCATGGATGCCAGCGTCGAGCAGTTGCTGCAGGTGCGTGACGTGGGGCCGGTGGTGGCCGAAAGCATCCACACCTTCTTCGCCCAGCCCCACAACCGCGAGGTGGTGGAGCAATTGCGCGCCTGCGGCGTGCACTGGGACGAGGGCGCACCGGCGGAAAAAGCCCCGCAGGTGCTGGCGGGCAAGACCGTGGTGCTGACCGGCACCCTGCCCACCCTGGGGCGCGATGCCGCCAAGGAGTTGCTGGAGGCGGCCGGCGCCAAGGTCAGCGGCTCGGTCAGCAAGAAGACCAGCTATGTGATCGCAGGGGCCGAGGCCGGCAGCAAGCTGGCCAAGGCCCAGGAACTGGGCGTGCCGGTGCTGGACGAAGCCGGCATGCTGGCGCTGCTGAACGCTACGGAGAACTGAGCATGACATTGGCCCGGCGCACCCCGAAGATTGGATTGGCGCTGGGCAGTGGCTCGGCACGCGGCTGGGCGCACATCGGTGTGCTGCAGGCGCTGGACGAAGCCGGCATCCGCCCCGATGTGGTCTGTGGCGCCTCGATCGGCGCCCTGGTCGGCGCGGCCTATGCCGCCGGCGAGCTGGAGCGGTTTGCAGATTGGGTGCAAAGCCTGGGTATGCGCGATGTCTTCGGTTTCATGGATTTCAACCTGTCGGGCGGCATGCTCAAGGGCGAGAAGCTGATCAGTTTCTGGCGCCGCAATTTCGCGGATTTCAACATCGAGGATTCGGCCCTGCCGTTTGCCGCCGTGGCCACCGACCTGCATTCGGGCGCCGAGGTCTGGCTGCGCCATGGCTCCATCGCCGACGCGGTGCGGGCCTCGATCGCGATGCCGGGCCTGTTCACCCCGGTGGTGCGCGAGGGGCGGCTGCTGGCCGATGGCGGCCTGGTCAACCCGGTGCCGGCCTCGCTGGCGCGTGCCATGGGCGCCGACATCGTCATCGCCGTGGATTTGAACGCCAGCTTGCTGCACCGCCACATGCACCCCCTGGGGGTGGTGGCGACGCACCCCGACGATACGGCTGGCCAGCCGGCGGAGGTGGTGGATGCGCACAGCGCGGCCTGGATGGCGCGCCTGCAAAGCCGCCTGCGGGGGCAGCGTGCCGGGCGCGCCACCCCGGCCAGCGATGCGATCCCCATTCCCTCGCTGCTGGATGTGGCGATGACCAGCGTCAACATCATGCAGATGCGCATCACGCGCAGCCGCATGGCGGGCGATCCGCCGGAATTGGTGATTGCTCCCAGGCTGTCCGACATGGGGCTGCTGGATTTCCACCGTGCCAAGGAGGCCGTAGCCGCGGGCTATGCCGCTGCGCAGGCCGCCCTGCCGGGCTTGCAGCATTTCGGCTGGAAGGCCGCGGTGGACAAGCCACCCCAGGAAAATTCTTAAACCATAGCGGTCAGCGCTTGCTGGTATTGCGCAAAACGCCGATTCGATAGTGAATGTCCGGCGCCTAGCGGCGGCGCACGGCCCCGGCGCGGCCGGCCTTGCTCCAGTCGTAGGGTTCGCCGTCGGGGGTGCGGCCGTTCTCCACCGCCGCCACGCCCAGGGTGCCGACCATCTCGCTCAGGTTGGACGAGATGCAGACATGGGCGTTGCGCGGGTCGGCGCGCAGGCTTTGGCACTGAGCCAGCGCCTGGGTCATGGCGCTGTCGCTGTAGGCATGGCACTGCGACACCCAGACAGGGGCTTCGGCAGCGGGCTGGGCGTTGTGCAGGTGAAAGACGACAATGCTCATGGTCGGAAGGGCGGAGAAAAAAGGGAAGGCGGCGCAGCCGGGCAGGTCTGGGTACGCCCAGCGCATGGCCGGGTTGCAGCGCTATAAGCCTACAGCCTCCAATGTTGGAGGGTCAAACGTACACTGGCGGGTTGAATTTTCCCGCACGAACCCTCGATGAACGCACCGATTGATGTTTCCTTTTTTCAGCGCGATGCCAAGCCGCTGACCAGCTATCGCCCGTACTGGGCGAAACGCTTTGGCACGGCCCCGTTTCTGCCGATGAGCCGGGCGGAGATGGATCAGCTGGGCTGGGACAGCTGCGACATCATCCTGGTGACCGGGGATGCCTACGTCGACCACCCCAGCTTCGGCATGGCGGTGATTGGCCGTGTGCTGGAAGCCCAGGGCTTCCGCGTGGGCATCATCGCCCAGCCCGACTGGCAGAGCGCCGAGGCCTTCAAGGCCCTGGGCAAGCCCAATCTGTTCTGGGGCGTGACGGCGGGGAACATGGATTCCATGATCAACCGCTACACGGCGGACCGCAAGATCCGCAGCGACGATGCCTACACCCCCGGCGACGTGGGCGGCAAGCGCCCGGACCGTGCGGCCATCGTCTACTGCCAGCGCTGCCGCGAGGCCTACAAGGATGTGCCCATCGTGCTGGGCGGCATCGAGGGTTCGCTGCGCCGCATTGCCCACTATGACTACTGGAGCGACAAGGTGCGTCGCTCCATCGTGGTGGACAGCAAGTGCGACATTCTGCTGTATGGCAACGCCGAGCGCGCCCTGGTCGAAGTGGCGCACCGCATCGCCCGGCGCGATCCGGTGGAAAGCATCACCGATGTGCGTGGCACGGCGTTCTTCCGCCGCAGCTCCGAAGACGGCTGGTTCGAGGTGGATTCCTCCGTGGTGGACGAGCCCGGTGTGGTCGAGCCCCACATCAATCCCTACATGACCACCAGCGAGCAGGCCGCGGCCCAGGGCCAGAGCTGCTCCAAGGAAGATGCTGCAAACGGTATAGCGCCTAGCGCAGGCACAGCCTGCGCTACAGGCCCAAATGCTGCTGAATCGGCGATGCCGGCCGTGCAGCCCATCCAGTTCATGCCCAACCTGTCGCTGCGCAGCAAGGCCAAGCAGCCGCCGCGCGACAAGACCGTGCTGCGCCTGCCCAGCTACGAGCAGGTCAAGAGCGACCCGATTTTGTACGCCCACGCCAACCGTGTGCTGCACCTGGAGACCAACCCCGGCAACGCCCGAGCCCTGGTGCAGGCCCACGGGGAGGGCGCGACGGCGCGCGATGTGTGGCTGAACCCGCCGCCCATCCCGCTGAGCACGGCCGAGATGGACTGGGTGTTCGGCCTGCCGTACGCGCGTGGCCCGCACCCCAGCTATGCCGACGAGCACGGCAGCCACGAAGGTGCGACCAAGATCCCAGCCTGGGAGATGATTCGCACCTCGGTCAACATCATGCGTGGCTGCTTCGGCGGCTGCACCTTCTGCTCGATCACCGAGCACGAAGGCCGCATCATCCAGAGCCGCTCGGAAGATTCGATCATCCAGGAGATCGAGGACATTCGCGACAAGGTCAAGGGCTTCACCGGCACCATCTCCGACCTGGGTGGCCCCACTGCCAACATGTACCGCCTGGGCTGCTCCAGCCCCGAGATCGAGAAGCACTGCCGTAAGCCCAGCTGCGTGTTTCCCGGCATCTGCCCGAACCTGCACACCGACCACGGTCCGCTGATCAACATCTACCGCCGCGCGCGCAAGCTGCCGGGCATCAAGAAGATCCTGATCGGCTCGGGCCTGCGCTACGACCTGGCCGTCAAGTCGCCCGAATACGTGCGCGAGCTGGTGCAGCACCACGTGGGTGGCTACTTGAAGATCGCGCCCGAGCACACCGAGGCCGGCCCGCTGTCCAAGATGATGAAACCCGGCATCGGCAGCTACGACAAGTTCAAGCAGCTGTTCGAGAAGTACAGCGAAGAGGCGGGCAAGAAGCAGTTCCTGATCCCGTACTTCATCGCCGCCCACCCCGGCACCAGCGATGAGGACATGATGAACCTGGCCATCTGGCTGAAGAAGAACGGTTTCCGCGCCGACCAGGTGCAGACCTTCTACCCCAGCCCCATGGCCACGGCCACGGCCATGTACCACAGCGGCCGCAACACCTTGACCAAGGTACGCCGCGAGATGCGCGACCGGGACGAGGAAACCGTTGACATCGTGCGTGGCGAAAAGCGCCGCCGCCTGCACAAGGCCTTCCTGCGCTACCACGATCCCAACAACTGGCCGCTGCTGCGCGATGCGCTCAAGACCATGGGGCGTGCCGATCTGATCGGCAACGGCAAGCACCACCTGATTCCGACCTTCCAGCCCATGGTGGACGGCAGCTACCAGAGCGCGCGCAAGAAGAACAGCACGCCTTCGGCAGGTGGCAAGACCGGCCTGGGCTATACCACCAACCAGGATGGCAAGGCCGTGGCGCTGCGCCCGCGCAAGCAGGACGAGTACGCCCTGATGGAGCCCAAGAGCGATGTGCGCTTCCGCGGGGCCGAGGTGCGTGGCAATTCACCGCGTCCCGGTAAGCTGCTGACCCAGCACACCGGGCTGCCGCCGCGCCCCGGCGTCAAGCCACGCCCTGCGGCAGGGGGCAAACCCAAGCCCAAGCGCTGAAGGCGCTGACCCCAGAAGCCAGCGCTTGCGCTGGCTTTTTTGTGGGCGGCCTCAGTCGCGTGGGGCCGGGGTCGCGGTGGCCCGGCTGCGCTGCTGTGGGGCTTGGTGGGCGTGCTGGAAGTAGGTGGTGTCCAGCGGTACCGGCGTGGCGATGTAGTAGCCCTGGGCGTAGTCGATGCCCATGCTGCGCAGGGCGTCGAAGGTGGCCTGGTCGCCCACGAATTCGGCGACGGTGGATTTGCCCATGACGTGGCCGATGTGGCCGATGGCCTCCACCATGGCGAAGTTGCTCGGGTTCTTGAGCATGTCGCGCACGAAGCTGCCGTCGATCTTGAGGTAGTCCACGGGCAGTTGCTGCAGGTACCGGAAGCTGGCCATGCCGGAGCCGAAATCGTCCAGCGAGAAGCGGCAACCGAGCTTGCGCAGCTCGGTGATCATGGCGATGGCGCTGTCCATGCTGGCGATGGCGCTGGTTTCGGTGATCTCAAAGCACAGCTTGTCGCCGGCGATGCCGAACTCCAGGATGCTTTGCCGGATGAACTCGGTGAGGTCGCTGTCCCCCAGGCTGGAGCCGGACAGGTTGATGGAGCAGGTGCGAATGTCGGCGCCTTGCGCCAGGTGCGTCTTGAGCAGTTGCAGGGCGTGCCGCACCACCCAGCGGTCAATCAGGTTCATCAGGTCGTAGCGCTCGGCGATCGGGATGAATTCGGACGGCGACAATTGTTGCCCTGGCACGTCCGACAGGCGCAGCAACACCTCGAAGTGAACGCCCCCCTGGTCCTCGGGGTGCAGCGGGTAGACCGTCTGTGCAAACAGCGTGAACTTGTCTTCCTCCAGGCTGTTGCGCAGGCGCTGCACCCATTCCATGTCGCCCTGGTAGCGCTGGAAGGCGCGGTCATGCGGGTTGTAGACCGTGATGCGGTTGCGCCCGCTTTCCTTGGCGTGCTTGCAGGCGCTTTCGGCCATGCCCAGCAGGCTGGCCGGGTCGCAGCTTTGCTGCGGATCGATGTGCACCACGCCAATGCTGACGCCGGTGTGCAGGTTGTGCTGGCGCCACTGCACGTTGAGATTGTGGATGGACTGGCGCAAGCGCTCGGCAGACTGCATCGAGGCATGGGGCGGGCAGTGGGTCAGGAGCACGGCGAACTCGTCGCCGCCCACGCGCGCCAGCACATCGCTTTCGCGCAGCACCAGGCGCAGTTGCTGGCAGACCTGGCGCAGGATCTCGTCGCCCGCTGCGTGGCCGTAGCTGGAGTTGATCATCTTGAAGTGGTCCAGGTTCAGGTGCAGCAGGCTGGCCTGGTGCTTGCCCAGCACCTGCTGCAGGTATTTCTCGAAGGTGGCGCGGTTGTCCAGGCCGGTCAGCAGGTCGTGGCTTTGCTGCCATTGCAGCATGCGCATGTAGTTCTGCTCCTGCGAGACATCGTGCAGCACCACCACGGTGCCGGAATTTTCACCATCCAGCGTGGTGGCGCTGACGTGGACGGCCACGTTGTCGCCCGAGGTGCGGCGGATCCAGTGCACGCTGTCGTCGCGGCGTGGGGCCATTCCCGGCTGTTTGGGGCCTGCCAGGTGTTTGACCAGCACCTCGGTGGCAAACGGCAGGATGGTCTGGATGTCCTGGCCCAGCAGATGGCCTTGCGACAGGTCCAGCAGCCGCGATGCGGAGGGGTTGGCGTAACGGATGCGGTGCTGCTCGTCCAGGTTCAGTACGCCGTCGCCCAATGCGGCCAGGGTGGTGCTGCTGCGCTGGCGCTCGGTCTCCAGCTTGCTGCTGGTTTTGCGGTTTTCGACAATCGCTTTCTGGATGGCGAGCCAGTGCATGGTGCACAGCAAGGCGGCGGTGAAGATGTTCACAAAGATCAGCAGCCATTCCAGATCGCGGGCATTGCTGGCCAGCGTTGCGTTGAATTTCTTGGCCAGCGGGACCACGGTGGTGCTGATGTTGTTGATTTCTTCGTGCCAGGACGCAATCGTCTGGTCTGTCACCGGGCGCCCTGAGTTGCGGTGGTTGTAGATGTCCTTGCCCAACTGGTTGAGGGCTTGCACATGGGCATCGCCGCTGCGCCAGATTGTCAGCGTGGGTGCCAGCACGTCCAGGGTCCACACCCAGGGCAGGGCATACAAGAGTGTGTCGACGTCGTCCGGGTGGTTTTCTCCCTGCAACAAGCCGGTGCGGATGCGCGTGCTGTGGCGGTCGCCTTCGTCCAGTGCTTCACGCGCCTGGCCGACGCCCAGCGGTGTCGTCAGCGCATCCTGGAAATCCAGAAAATCCTGGGTATTGCCAGTTTCTGCGTACTGGTTGAGGTGCAAGGCTGCCGCGTTGAATCCTTTGCTCCACAGGCTCTCGCCACCCACAACGACGCGCACCGAGGTCATCAGCACGATGCTGATGCAGGCCACCAGCAATTGGACGCCAACAGCGGTGATGAAGAGCCAGCGTCGCCGGGTGTAGGCTTTGCTGGCAGAGGTCTGGCTTGGCATCAAGCGTACTCCCCGCAGTGGAAGGCCAGGGACGCACGGCGCCCGCTGCCAGCTTGGGCCGGCAGGTCAAGGCTTGGTGCATGGCCTCCAGGCAGAAACCTGCCATGGTGGATCGTGCGATGGTCATTGCTCGGCACTGGAAACTCCAAGGTGGGGGCCGATCCCAATGCGGGTCAGGCCACGGGGCGATGGAGATAGTTCGTTGCTTGCGCAAAGGCTCAGGTCATAGTTTCAAATCAATGCCTCCTGCTTGACAAAGATTATTTGTCCTGTGTGGGAATCACATGTAGGGGGATATCGCTTTGTGCTGCCATCGCTGCCAGCTGTTCACAGTGGAGGGGCGCAAAAAAATGCTCCAGCGCGGTGTGAGAACTGCGGTGGTGCATGCTGTCCAGGCTGCCGTCGCGCTGCGCCAGCCCGGCCAACTGGGCGATGCGCTGGGCAAAGTGCGGCTCCAGCGCCGCCAGGGCGACCCAGCCATCGGCGCAGCGGTACATGCGGTAGCCGGCGTGGGCGCCGCCGACATCACCGCCCGGCGTGGTCATGCCCCAGTGGCGCGGCAGTGCCAGCCATTGCGCGGCCTGGGCCAGGCCGACATCCAGACAGTGGCCGTGGCCGCTGCGGCTGCGTTGCAGCAGGGTTTGCAGCACGGCCTCGCTGCCCATGACGGCGCCGGCCATGTCGGCGAACAGGCTGGCGGGCAGGTGGCCGTCATCGGTCAGGCCAGCCTGGGCCTGGTAGGTCAGGTCGTGCCCGGCGTGGTTGGCTTCGTCGGGGTCGGTGCTGCCGAAGATGCGCACCATGCACAGCCGTGGATGGCGGGCGTGCAGGCTGTCCCAGGACAGCCCCAGCTTGTCCAGGGCAGCGGGGCGGAAGGAGGTGAGCAGCACGTCGGTCTGCTCCAGCGCCTGGTGCAGCGTGGCTTGGCCGGCGGTGCTTTTCAGGTCCGCGTGCAGGACCTGCATGCCGGCATGCAACTGGGCGTAGGCCGCGGGGCTGTAGCTGTGCATGGGGTCGGCGCTGGGCTGTGCGGCGGGCGCGGGGGGCTCCAGCTTGGTGCAGTGCGCGCCCATGTCGCGGCAGCGCATGAGGGCGGCGGGGCCGGGCAGGTTCAGCGCCAGGCTCAGGATGTGGGTGCCGCTGAGCGGCTGCAGGGTCGGTGTGGTGTGCATGCCGGTTTTGTAAACTAGCGCAGCGTTCAGGGTTGACGCCTGGGCGTCGATTCGTGGTTTTGATAGCTGCTGGCGCTGGTCAACACAAGGTTTCAGACGCTAAACATAAGAAATCCCTTGTGCGATCAGCGCAACCAGCTACGTATTTTGAATACTCCTGCCATCAAAAAAGCCACCCGCAGGTGGCTTTTTGCGTGGACAGCGCGGTCCCTTAGATCACGGCGGCAATCGACTTGCAGACGTGTTCGATGTTCTTGCTGTTCAGCGCGGCCACGCACATGCGACCGGTGTCGGTGCCGTAGACGCCGAATTCGGAGCGCAGGCGCACCATCTGGTCCTTGGACAGGCCGGAGTACGAGAACATGCCGATCTGCGTGGTGATGAAGGACATGTCCTGGGTCACGCCGGCGGCTTTCAGGCCGTCCACCAGCTTTTGGCGCATTTCCTTGATGCGCACGCGCATTTCGGCCAGTTCCTTTTCCCACAGGGCGCGCAACTCGGGGTTGTTCAGCACGGCAGCCACGACCGCACCACCGTGGGTGGGTGGGTTGGAGTAGTTGGTGCGGATGACGATCTTCAGCTGCGACAGCACGCGCGCGGCTTCTTCCTTGTCGTTGGCGACCACGGACAGGGCGCCCACGCGCTCGCCGTACAGGCTGAAGCTCTTGGAGAAGGAGGTGGACACGAAGATGTTCAGGCCGGCGGCCACGAACTTGCCGATCACGGCGCCGTCTTCGGCGATGCCGTGGCCAAAGCCCTGGTAGGCCATGTCCAGGAAGGCGACCAGGCCCTTGGCCTGGACGACGGCGATCACTTCATCCCACTGGGCGGCGGTGATGTCGTAGCCGGTGGGGTTGTGGCAGCAGGCGTGCAGCACCACGATGGTGCCGGCGGCGGCGGCGTTCAGGTCGGCCAGCATGCCGGCGAAGTCGACCGAGCGGGTGGCAGCGTCGTAGTAGGCGTAGGTGCCGACTTCAAAGCCCGCATTGGTGAAGATGGCCTTGTGGTTTTCCAGCTGGGGTTGGAGATCAGCACCTTGGCGTTGGGGCTGATCTTCTTCAGGAAGTCGGCGCCGATCTTCAGGCCGCCCGTGCCGCCGATGGCCTGCACGGTGGAGACACGGCCGGAGGTGACCACGTCGGAGTCGGCGCCAAACACCAGGCCCTTGACGGCGTTGTCGTAGGCCGCAATACCGTCGATGGGCAGGTAGCCGCGCGCGGCGGGCTTGTCCATCATGGCCTTTTCCGCGGCCTGCACGCATTGCAGCAGGGGCAGCTTGCCGTTGTCGTCGAAGTACACGCCCACGCCCAGATTGACCTTGTTGGGATTGGTGTCGGCGGCAAATTGATCGTTCAGACCCAGGATGGGGTCGCGGGGGGCCATTTCGACGGCGGTAAACAGAGACATGAATCGTCCTTGAGGGGTAGATATAACGCTAAGGGCCCCCACCTGATGGGTTAGGCTCGAGGGTTAACTCGGCATTTTACTCCCGGGTGCGCCATGCGCGCCGGACATAACGCTATGCAAGAATCCACCAGCACCGCTGCGCCAGAAGGCACTTTTGCCCACTTTGACGGCTCGCCGTTTGAGCTGTTTCAGCCGTATCCGCCGGCAGGCGACCAGCCGTCGGCGATCGCCAAACTGGTGGAGGGTGTGCAGGATGGTGAGGCCTTCCAGACGCTGCTGGGCGTGACGGGCTCGGGCAAGACCTTCACCATGGCCAATGTGATCGCGCGCCTGGGGCGGCCCGCCATCATCTTTGCGCCGAACAAGACCCTGGCGGCCCAGTTGTACAGCGAATTCCGCGAGTTCTTTCCCAAGAACGCGGTGGAATACTTCGTCAGCTACTACGACTACTACCAGCCCGAGGCCTATGTGCCGCAGCGCGACCTGTTCATCGAGAAGGACAGCGCCATCAACGAGCACATTGAGCAGATGCGCCTGTCGTGCACCAAGAGCCTGATGGAGCGGCGCGATGTGGTCATCGTGGCCACGGTGTCGGCCATCTACGGCATTGGTGAGCCCGAGAGCTACCACCAAATGATCATGACGGTGCGCACTGGCGACCGCATGAACCAGCGCGATGTCATCGCCCAGCTGATCCGCATGCAGTACCAGCGCAACGACCAGGATTTCTCGCGCGGCACGTTCCGTGTGCGCGGCGACACCATCGATGTGTTCCCAGCGGAAAACTCCGAGCTGGCGCTGCGCATCGAGCTGTTTGACGATGAGGTCGACAGCCTGCAATTGTTCGACCCGCTGACCGGGCGCATCCGCCAGGGCATCCCCCGCTTCACGGTCTACCCCAGCAGCCACTACGTCACGCCGCGCGACAAGGTGCTGGCGGCCGTCGAGACCATCAAGGAAGAGCTGCGCGAGCGCAGCAAGCAACTGGTGGACATGGGCAAGCTGGTGGAGGCGCAGCGCCTGGAGCAGCGCACCCGCTTTGACCTGGAGATGCTGAGCGAGGTGGGGCACTGCAAGGGCATTGAGAACTACACGCGCCACCTGTCAGGTGCTGCGCCCGGCGAGCCACCGAGCACGCTGACCGACTACCTGCCCGGGGATGCGCTGATGTTCCTGGACGAGAGTCACCAGATGATCGGTCAGCTCAACGCCATGTACAACGGCGACAAGCAGCGCAAGACCACGTTGGTGGAGTATGGCTTTCGCCTGCCGTCGGCGCTGGACAACCGGCCGCTCAAGTTCGAGGAGTTCGAGCAGCGCATGCGCCAGGTGATCTTTGTCTCGGCCACACCCGCGGATTACGAAAAGACGCACGCCGGGCAGGTGGTGGACCAGGTCGTGCGCCCCACGGGGTTGGTGGACCCAGAGATCGAGGTGCGGCCCGCCACCCACCAGGTGGACGATGTGCTGCAGGAAATTCGCCTGCGCGAGCAGCGCGGGGAGCGGGTGCTGATCACCACGCTGACCAAGCGCATGGCTGAGCAGTTGACCGACTACCTGACCGAGAACGGCGTGCGCGTGCGCTACCTGCACTCGGACATCGACACCGTGGAGCGCGTGGAGATCATCCGCGACCTGCGCCTGGGGGTGTTTGACGTGCTGGTCGGCATCAACCTGCTGCGCGAGGGGCTGGACATTCCCGAGGTGTCGCTGGTGGCCATTTTGGACGCCGACAAGGAAGGCTTCCTGCGGGCCGAGCGCAGCCTGATCCAGACGATTGGCCGCGCAGCGCGCAACCTGCATGGCAAGGCCATCCTGTACGCCGATCGCATCACCGACTCCATGCGCAAGGCCATCGGTGAAACCGAGCGCCGCCGCGCCAAGCAGATCGCGTACAACGAAGCGCACGGCATCCAGCCGCAGGCGATTGTCAAGCGAGTGAAAGACCTGATTGATGGGGTCTATAGCGAAAAGAGTGGCCGGGCGGCTGACGACCAGGCACGGGCCCAGGTGCGCCACAAAGCCGAGGTCGTGATGTCGGAGACCGACCTGGCCAAGGCCATCAAGAAACTGGAAAAGGACATGCTGGCGCATGCCAAGAACCTGGAGTTCGAGGCCGCAGCCCGTCTGCGGGACCAGCTGGCCGTGCTCAAGCAGAAGCTGTTTGGGGCTTGATTTTCAACACTTTTTTCTCCTTGATAGCTTGCGTTGATGACGTTGATTGGCGGTATCCGACAAAATTGATGGGGTTTCTGGTATACTTCGGGTTATCACTCAACAACAACAAAAGACTTCTTAGGAGAAGGGCTCTGCGCCTGCTGGTTACGGGCAGGGCGCTGAGTAAGGGCGGAGACGGTATCAGTCCGATTGACCGCGATTGATGTTTCTGTAACTAACAGCCTGACTGAAGGAGCTCACGATGCGTCTCACAACAAAAGGCCGCTTTGCGGTCACCGCCATGATCGATCTGGCACTGCGCCAGAACAATGGTCCTGTCACGCTGGCTGCCATCAGTCAGCGCCAGCAAATTTCCCTGTCGTACCTGGAGCAGCTGTTCGGCAAGCTGCGTCGTCATGAGCTGGTGGAATCCACCCGTGGCCCTGGTGGTGGCTACACCCTGGCTCGCAAGGCTGCAGAAATCACGGTGGCTGACATCATCGTGTCGGTAGACGAACCCATCGATGCCACCCAGTGTGGTGGCAAAGAAAACTGTATGGGTGAGGCCGGTCGCTGCATGACCCACGAGCTGTGGTCTGCGCTGAACCAGCGCATGGTGGAGTTCCTGGACTCCGTGACGCTGCAGAAGCTGGTTGATGAACAGTTAGCCAAGGGCATCCAGATCGAGGACAAGCCCGTGGTGCGTCGCGCCATCTCGACCGCACCCGTGGTCAAGCCGATCCGCGTGAATGCCCCCAACTCGGTGTTCGCACTGGGCAACGTATTCGCCAAATCTTGATGGTGTGATCGGCCCGCCGGGTGCGCTCGGCAGGCAAGGACAAGTTTTCAATCGGCAACCCCGGCGTTGCCAGACAGATATCAGTAGAGCCAGCCATGGACATGACCCCACATTTCCCCATCTACCTTGACTACGGTGCGACCACACCTTGCGATCCGCGCGTGGTGGACGCCATGATCCCATGGCTGCGTGAGCACTTTGGCAATGCTGCATCGCGCAGCCACGCCTGGGGTTGGGAAGCGGAGGAAGCGATTGAAAAGGCCCGCACCCAGGTGGCGGAGCTGATCAATGCCGACCCCCGTGAAATCGTGTGGACCAGTGGTGCCACCGAATCTGACAACCTGGCGATCAAGGGTGCCGCGCACTTCTACCAAGGCAAGGGCAAGCACCTGATCACCGTGAAGACCGAGCACAAGGCCGTGCTGGACACCATGCGTGAGCTGGAGCGTCAGGGCTTCGAGGTGACCTACCTCGACGTGCAGGAAAACGGCCTGTTGGATCTGGATGTGTTCAAGGCAGCCATCCGTCCCGACACCATCCTGGTGAGTGTTATGGCCGTGAACAACGAGATCGGCGTGATCCAGGACCTGAACACGATCGGCAATCTGTGCCGTGAGAAGGGCATCATCTTCCACGTGGATGCTGCACAGGCCACGGGCAAGATGCCGCTGGACATGCAGACCATGCCGATTGACCTGATGAGCTTGGCTTCGCACAAGTCCTATGGACCCAAGGGCATTGGTGCGCTGTACGTGCGCCGCAAGCCACGCGTGCGCCTGGAGGCCCAGATGCACGGTGGCGGCCATGAGCGCGGCATGCGTTCGGGCACCCTGCCCACGCACCAGATCGTGGGCATGGGCGAAGCCTTCCGCATCGCCAAGGAAGAAATGCAGCAGGACTTCGACCACGCCAAGCGCCTGCAGCAGCGCCTGCTGGAAGGTCTAAAGGACATCGAGCAGGTGTTCGTGAACGGGGACATGGAGCACCGCGTGCCCCACAACCTGAACATCAGCTTCAACTACGTCGAAGGTGAGTCCCTGATCATGGGTATCAAGGGCCTGGCCGTTTCCTCGGGTTCGGCATGCACCTCGGCCAGCTTGGAGCCGAGCTATGTCCTGCGCGCCCTGGGGCGCAGCGATGAGTTGGCACACAGCTCGCTGCGCATGACCATCGGCCGCTTCACCACCGAGGAAGAGATCGATTACGCGATTGCGACCATCCGCAAGAACGTAGAGAAGCTGCGCGAATTGAGCCCGCTGTGGGAAATGTACAAGGACGGTGTGGACCTGAGCACCATCCAGTGGGCTGCGCACTGAGCCGTCACATAGATTGAATTTGAAGAGGTAGACATCATGGCTTACTCCGACAAGGTCATTGACCACTACGAAAATCCCCGCAACGTTGGCTCGTTTGAAAAAGGCGATGACAGCGTGGGTACCGGTATGGTGGGTGCGCCCGCCTGCGGTGACGTGATGAAGCTGCAGATCAAGGTCAACCCGGAAACGGGCGTGATCGAAGATGCGCGCTTCAAGACCTATGGTTGCGGCTCGGCGATTGCCTCGTCCTCCCTGGTGACAGAGTGGGTGAAGGGCAAAACGCTGGACGAAGCGGCTGCGCTGAAGAACAGCATGATCGCCGAGGAGCTGGCATTGCCCCCCGTGAAGGTGCACTGCTCGATCCTGGCGGAAGATGCCATCAAGGCTGCGGTCGACGACTACCGCGCCAAGCACAGCGAAACTGCCTCGGCTGCATAACCATGGCTGTCACGCTGACGGATGCTGCTGCACGCCACGTGGGGCGTTACCTCACCAAGCGTGGCAAGGGGATCGGGGTGCGTCTGGGGGTCAAGACCACCGGCTGCTCCGGTCTGGCTTACAAGCTGGAGTACGTGGACGCGCCCGAGCCTGAGGATGTGGTGTTCGAAAGCCATGGCATCAAGGTGATGATCGATCCCAAGAGCTTGGCGTACATCGACGGCACGGAGTTGGACTTCGTGCGCGAAGGTTTGAACGAGGGCTTCAAGTTCCACAACCCCAATGAGCGTGATCGCTGTGGCTGTGGAGAAAGCTTCCGGATCTGATTGCTAAAGGGCGGTTGTGCTGCCCCTGATTTTTCAAACCGCCATTGCAGCAGTGCTGGCGGTTTTTTATTGACATGAACCTTCAGTCTGACGATTTCGAATTGATGGGCTTGCCCCGGCAGTTTGCGCTGGACCGCGCAGTCCTGGACGAGCGCTGGAAAGAGCTGCAAAAGCAGACCCATCCCGACCGCTTTGCTGGCGAAGGCGGTGTGGCGCAGCGGGTTGCCATGCAATGGTCGGTGCGTATCAACGAGGCCTACCAGCGTCTGAAGCACCCGCTCAAGCGCGCGGCCTACCTGTGCGAATTGTTTGGCGTGGCTGTGCGTGCCGAGGACAACACGGCAATGCCTGCGGCATTCCTGATGCAGCAGATGGAGTGGCGTGAGGCGCTGGAAGAGGCCAACTCCGAAGCGGATGTGGATGCTTTGGCCGATGAGGTCATGCTGGTTAAGCGTCAGATGCTTCAAAATTGCGAGCGCCTGCTGGCGTCGCAGGAGGGTGCGGTGCAGGCCGTGCAGGTGGTGAGATCCCTCATGTTTGTTGAGCGCTTTGCGCAAGACATCGAACGCCGCCGCGAGCAACTGGAACAATAACCCAGTCGTTGCATGCAACGTCGCGTCCAGCACACCCCGGTGCGGGCGTCCAGAGCGGAGCATTCCGTTCACACAGAGACTGATGAACATGGCTTTATTGCAAATCTCCGAACCCGGTCAATCGCCCAACCCCCACCAGCGCCGTATCGCGGTGGGGATCGACCTGGGTACGACCCATTCCCTGGTGGCCTCGGTGCGCAACGGCGTGGCCGAGTGCCTGCCGGATGACCAAGGGCGGGTGTTGCTGCCGTCCGTGGTGCGCTATGCCCCCGAAGGCAAGCGCCAGATTGGCTACGAGGCGCGTGGACACGAAGTGGAGGACGCGCCCAACACCATCGTGTCGGTCAAGCGCTTCATGGGCCGCAGCCTGTCCGACCTGGGGGCGCAGGTCCAGCAACTGCCCTACACCTTCGAGCCGCAGGCCGAGCAGGGCATGGTCAGCCTGCAGACCCGCGCTGGCACCAAGAGCCCCGTGGAAATCAGTGCCGAAATCCTGGCCACGCTGCGTTACCGCGCGGAAGACACGTTCAACGACGACCTCTACGGCGCGGTCATCACCGTGCCCGCGTACTTTGACGATGCGCAACGCCAGGCCACCAAGGATGCGGCCAAGCTGGCGGGCCTGAACCTGCTGCGCCTGATCAACGAACCCACGGCGGCAGCGATTGCCTATGGCCTGGACAACGCCAGCGAAGGCACCTACGCCGTGTACGACCTGGGCGGCGGCACTTTTGACATTTCTGTGCTGCGCCTGACCCAGGGCGTGTTCGAGGTGATCTCCACCGGGGGTGACTCGGCCCTGGGTGGCGATGACTATGACGCTGCCCTGACCCAGTGGGTGCTGGCACAGACCGGGGTGCAGGCACAGTCGGCGGAGGACTGGGCGGCCCTGCGGGTGGCTGCCAAGGCCTGCAAGGAGCGCCTGACGGATGTGGAGCACACCGAATTCACCGTGCAGTTGCCCAGTGGCGCTGCCCTGCAGCAGGCGGTGGCGCGCTCGGATTTCGCGCAAGCGACCGAGCACCTGACCAAGCGCTCGCTGCAGGCGGTGCGCCGGGCACTGCGTGATGCCGAGTTGACGGTGGAGGACGTGCAGGGCGTGGTCATGGTGGGTGGTTCGACCCGCATGCCCCAGGTGCAGGAGGCCGTGGCCCAGCTGTTTGGCAAGCAGCCCCTGACCAATCTGAATCCGGATGAGGTGGTGGCCTTGGGTGCTGCCATCCAGGCCAACCAGCTGGCGGGCAACAATGCCGCGGGTGAATTGCTGCTGCTGGATGTGATCCCGCTGTCGCTGGGTGTGGAAACCATGGGGGGGCTGGTCGAGCGCATCATTGCCCGCAATGAAACCATTCCCACGGCGCGCGCCCAGGACTTCACGACCTACAAGGATGGCCAGACCGCCATGGCCATCCATGTGGTGCAGGGCGAGCGCGATCTGGTGCAGGACTGCCGCAGCCTGGCGCGTTTCGAGCTGCGCGGCATCCCGCCGATGGCGGCGGGCGCTGCACGCATCCGTGTGAGCTTCACGGTGGATGCCGACGGCCTGCTGTCCGTGCATGCCAAGGAGCAGGTCAGCGGCGTGGAAGCCCAGGTGGCCGTCAAGCCGTCTTATGGCCTGTCGGATGACCAGGTGGCACGCATGCTGCAGGAAGGCTTCAGCACCGCCCAGGAAGACATGCAGGCCCGGGCCCTGGTCGAGGCGCGCGTGGATGCCGATCGCATGCTGCTGGCAACCCAGAGTGCGCTGACTGCCGATGGTGATCTGCTGTCGCCGGCACAGCGTGGTGAAATCACGGCTTTGATGGATGCGCTGCGTGCCACGGTGACCGCGGCCGATGCGGCGGTGATCGAAGCGGCCACGCAGGCCCTGGCCAAAGGCACGGAAGCTTTTGCGGCAGAGCGCATGAACCGCGGCATTCGTGATGCGCTGGCTGGCAAGAACGTCCAATCTCTTACTTGATTCATAAGAACATGGCTGTAATCAAAATTCTTCCCCACCCCGAATACTGCCCGGCTGGCGCTGAGATCGAAGCGCCCGCAGGTACCTCGATCTGCGAAGCCTTGCTGGACCACAACATCAAGATCGAGCATGCGTGCGACATGAGCTGTGCCTGCACCACCTGCCATGTGATCGTGCGTGAAGGCTTCAACTCGCTGAACGATGCCGAGGAAGAGGAAGAGGACCTGCTGGACCGCGCCTGGGGGCTGGAGCCCCAGTCGCGCCTGAGCTGTCAGGCCATCGTGGCGCAGAAGGATCTGGTGGTGGAGATCCCCAAGTACTCCATCAACCACGCCAAGGAAAACCACTGACCTATGTCGCGCCTCGTTGTTCTGGATACCGAAACCACGGGCCTGTCCGCAGAGGGCGGGGATCGCATCATTGAGCTGGGCTGCGTGGAGCTGGTCAACCGCAAGCTCACGGGCAATAACCTGCACCTGTATTTCAACCCCGGGCGCGATAGCCACCCCGATGCCCTGCGCGTCCACGGCCTGACCACCGAGTTTCTGAGCGACAAGCCCAAGTTCGAGGCCATGGTCCAGGACATCCTGGCCTACCTGCAAGGGGCGGAGCTGATCATCCACAACGCGCCGTTCGACGTGGGCTTCCTGAACAAGGAATTCTCGTTGTTGGGCCTGCCGCCGCTGACCCATTATGTAGAAGGCATCACCGACTCTTTGGCCATGGCCAAAGAGATGTTCCCTGGCAAGCGCAATTCCCTGGATGCGCTGTGCTCGCGACTGGATGTGGACAACAGTGGCCGGACCCTGCACGGTGCGCTGCTGGATGCGGAATTGCTGGCCGACGTCTACATCAACATGACGCGCGGGCAGAATGCCCTGGTCATGCCGGAAGATGACGAGTCGCCGCAGGAGCAAGAGACCAGCGATGCGCTGCCCGTGCTGGATCTGCGTGCCATGGTGCTGCCCGTGCTCAAGGCCAACGAGCAGGAGTTGGCCGCGCACGACGCCGTGCTGGCCGATCTGGACAAATCGTCCGGTGGCAAAACTATTTGGCGAATTGGAAAAGACGCGGCGCAAGCTGTGACATAATCTAAGTCTTGTCGGAACACTGACAAACGGGTGATTAGCTCAGCGGTAGAGCACTGCCTTCACACGGCAGGGGTCACATGTTCGATCCATGTATCACCCACCAAATTTTGAGCCTGCAGCGATGCTGGTTCTGCGTGATTAGCTCAGCGGTAGAGCACTGCCTTCACACGGCAGGGGTCACATGTTCGATCCATGTATCACGCACCACAATTTAAAGTCAGCAGCGATGCTGGCACTGCGTGATTAGCTCAGCGGTAGAGCACTGCCTTCACACGGCAGGGGTCACATGTTCGATCCATGTATCACGCACCACAATTTAAAGTCAGCAGCAATGCTGGCACTGCGTGATTAGCTCAGCGGTAGAGCACTGCCTTCACACGGCAGGGGTCACATGTTCGATCCATGTATCACGCACCATCTGACAGCCCTCTTGAATCTCTGGTTCAAGAGGGTTTTTTGTTGACTATTGGCTTGCGCGCCTGGAGGGGCAAGCCCATGCAGGTCTCATCCATGGGAGAGGGCTGGTGCCACGGCAGGTTCGCGGGGGGCGCGGTGGGAGGCTGTGCCGGCAGATGCAGCTGGGCACACAGGCCAGGGGTGCCGTCGGCATGTGCTTGCAACTGCAAGCGCCCTCCGGCGCTGTGGGCAATGCGTTGCACGATGGTCAGTCCCAGCCCGCTGCCAGCGGAGTTGGCTGCCTTGCGCCAAAAGCGCTGCAGGGCCTGGCTGCGTTCCTCGGTGTTCAGGCCAGCGCCGTGGTCCTCGACGCTCACCACCAGTGAGCCTGGCGCGCCCGGTGTGCTGGCGCTGTGCAACTGCATGCGCACGGTCACGGGCAGGGGGCCACGGTGGTGGCGCAGCGCATTGTCCAGCAGGTTGGTGATGGCGCAGGTCAGCAAAGCCGGGGGCAGGTGCAACTGCCAGGCTTCGGCGCTTTCCAGCATGGCGTCCACCGCGGTGTGCAACTGGGGCATGGGCTGCTGCCCCTGGGCAGCCAGTCTGCGCGCGCGTTCCAGGGATTGGTTGGTCGCCTGGCGCAGGGCGGCCACGATGTGCGGGCCGCTGGCGCAACTGGCGGGCGCGGTGGCGTTGCAGGTGTTTTCCAGTTGGGCCAGCTGCAGCAATTGTTCCAGCGTGGCGTGCATGTGCTCGATGCCCGCGTGCGCCTGCGCCAGTGCCTGCCGGGCCTGCGTGCACTCGGTCGCAGCCTGGCGTTCCAGCACCAATTGGGCGATTTGCGTGTGGGTCTTGATGGCGGTGAGCGGCGTGCGCAGTTCATGGGCCGCATCGGCGGTCCAGCGGCGTTCGTGTTCCAGGGCCGCATCCATGCGCGCCAGCAACTGGTTCAGATTGCGGGTCAGCGGTGCCAGCTCCACCGTGTCCAGCCCGATCTGAACGGGGCTGGGGTCCTGCGGTGGGCGTTGGGCCAGCACCTGTCCCAGCTGTCGCAGGGGCTGCAGGCACCAACCTGTGATCCACCAGCTCAGCACCACCACGCCCACCAGCGACAGCACAAAGGGCAGCACCAGGGTGCGAGCGAATGCGGTCACCAGCTGATCGCGCACATCCAGCCGGTCGGCGGTGGCGATGCGGATGCCGCGGTCCTCGAGCACATAGGTGCGCCACAGCTTGCCGCCTTTTTCGATCTGGCCAAAACCGCTGGGGGCAGGGCTGAAACCGGGACTGTTGTCGGTGCGCGCCAGCGGCACGATGTCGACCTCGCTGCGCACCAGGCTGACTTCGCAGGCCACGCCGTCGCGGCCGATGACGGATTGCAGGGCTGTGTGGTGGGCGCCCAGCGGCGTGTCCTGCTGCTGGAACTGGTGTGCCAGACCGGCGACCATCTTGGCTGAGGCAATCAGTCGGTTGTCCAGCACCAGGCGCAGCTCGCGCTGCATGGTGGGGAACATCCAGGCCGCCACGCTGCCCCACAGCATGCACAGGGTCAGGCTCAGTGCGACGACCAGCCGCAAGCGCAGGCTCTTGGGCGCGGTCTGCAGTGCAGCCACGGGCTGGACCGGGTCGGAATGGCGGTGCGTGCTCATGCAGCGTGCGCGCAGTAACGCGCGCCCAGTCGAAAACCCAGGCCACGCACTGTTTCAATGGTGTCATTGCCCAGCTTTTTGCGCAGGTGGTGCACGTGCACGTTGACGGTGTTGCTGCCCACGTCCAGGTCGAAGCCATACAGGCTGTCGTGCAGTTGCGCGGGGCTGAGGATCCGGCCCCGGGCCTGCAGCAGGGCGGTTAGCAAGGCCCATTCACGGCGCGACAGTTCGATGGCCTGGCCGTCGCGCCAGGCTTCGCAGGTGGCGGGGTTGATCTGGCAATCGCCCAGCGTCAGCGCATCGCTGGCCCGGCCCGCCGCGCGGCGCAGCAGGGCCTGCAGCCGCAGGGCCAGCTCCTGCAGGTCGAAGGGCTTGGTCAGGTAGTCGTCGGTGCCGGTCTGGAAGCCGGCCACCTTGTCTTCCAGGCTGCTGCGTGCCGTCAGGATCAGCACGGGCAGGTCCTTGCCACGGCCGCGCCAGGCACGCAGCAGGTCCAGACCGTTCCCGTCGGGCAGGCCCAGGTCCAGTACGCAGGCATCGAAGTGGCTGGCGGCCAGGTGGCTGCCAGCCTGTGCTTGCGTGGCGGCCACGTCGCAGGTGAAACCATGCAGTTCCAAGCCGCTCTTGAGGCCGCTGGCCACCAGGGGGTTGTCTTCGACGATCAGGATGTGCATGGGCAAATTCGGTCTGGCGCAGGTAGTGGGCGAGTGTAGGCGGGAGCCATTAACGCAGTGGCGCCGTGCGGGTCACCGTTCATCAGGTTTGATAGCTGTTTGCGCTGGCTGGATGTGCGTCAGGGCCTGATTTGGCTATAAATTGATGCGCATCAAGCTCGGTGCCGGCCCTGAAGGTCGGGCACTTCGGTGGCCATCGGGCGGCCCGCCTGGGCAGGCACCGGCCACCGGGTTACCCTTGGGACATCACTCGCACATGTCAACAAGAAAGTACAGCACCATGAAACTGGGATACACCATCGTCTATGTACCGGAGGTGGCGGCCTCTCTGCAGTTTTTTTCCGACGCATTCGGTTTTGCTGTGAAGTTCTTGCACGAATCCGGCACCTACGGCGAGCTGGACACCGGGGCCACCACCCTGGCCTTTGCCGCGCATGCCTTGGGCGAGGGCAATTTCCCTGGCGGGCATGTGGCGGCTTCGGAGTCTGTCCAGCCCCTGGGCATGGAGATCGGGCTGGTCACCGAGGATGTGGAGCAGGCTTACACCCGGGCTTTGCAGGCCGGGGCCGTGCAGCTGTCCGCGCCGACGCGCAAACCCTGGGGTCAGGTCGTGGCCTATGTGCGCAGCCCCGACGGCACGCTGATCGAGCTGTGCACGCCGATCGGCGGCTAGCGCGTGCCGGGGGCACGGCGGGGGACGTGGGAAAGTCAAGGGCATGGCCCTGATCCAGGCCGTCCCTTGCGCTGTGGCGGCCTTGCCAGACAAAGCCTGTCGTGCCAAATTGAAACGGTGCGGCCAAGTGGCGCACACCCCGTGTCCCTGCAGGCCCAAGCGAGGGGGCTGTCCCGGACCGGGCACGCAGCTTGCGGTGCGGGCTGCTGGACTCAGCCGCGCTGCGGCCAATACAGGGATGCAGAGAGGTCGGAAAACCGAATTCATTTTATTTTTAGATGCCATGGCGCGAGCCTCGGACTGCCGAGTCGCACCATCCAATCAATGGCTTGTGGAAAGATATTGCATCGGTCTATAAATGAAAAAAAGTAAATGCTGGTTTTCCATTTGCAGGGGTCTTTTCATGGCCCTGTGCCTGCTTGGCAATCTGCAGGCGCGCACCATCACGGTGGTGGGGGATGACAATTACCCACCCTACCTGTTCAAGGATGCCAGCGGCAACACGGTGGGCTATATCGCAGACCTTTGGGCGCTGTGGGAGCAGCAAACCGGCGTGCGCGTGAACCTGGTGGCCACATCCTGGGGCGATGCCCAGCAGCAGCTATTGAATGGCCAGGCGGATGTGATCGAAATGATCTTCCGCACGCCGGAGCGCGAAGACGCCTACAGCTTTTCCCAGCCTTATGAACGGGTGAATGCCAATATCTACACCCTGGATGGCATCGTCGGCATTTCGTCACCGCGCGAGCTGTCCGGTTTTGTGGTCGGCGTGCAAAAAGGGGATGCGTGCATCGCCAAGCTGAATGCGGCTGGGGTTGGCGGTTTGCAGACCTACGATGGGTATCGCCAGATGATCAGCGATACGCTGGCGAAAAAAATAAAAATATTTTGCATGGATGAATATCCGGCGGATTATTACCTGTACCTGATGGATGCCGATAAACACATTCGCAAGGCATTTTCTTTTTATTTTGATGATTTTCGACGTGCTGTCCGAAAGAACGACCTGGCCACCCTGGAGTTGGTGGAGCGTGGCATGGCAGCCATTCCGCTGGAGGCGCGCGAGGCCCTGGAAAAAAAGTGGAAGGGGCGCCCGGTCCACCGGCTGTCGTATTCACAGTTGGTGCAATACGGCTTGCTGGCGATTGCGGCGCTGGGGGGCGTTCTGGCGCTGTGGATCTGGTTGCTGCGGGTGGCGGTGAAGAAGAAGACCACGGAAATCCAGGCCCAGGCCAGCCAGTTGGGGCTGGAGCGCAGCCGCTTGCAGGAAATCCTGGATGCCACACGGGCCGGCACCTGGGAGTGGAATGTGCAGACCGGTGCGTGTGTCTTCAACGAGCGTTGGGCGCAGATGCTGGGCTATACCCTGGAGGAAATCCGGCCCTGGACGGTGGACACCTGGACCCGGCTCACCCACCCGGACGACCTGGCGCCGACGATGGAACGGCTGGAGCTGCACTTGCGCGCAAGACCCAGTATTACGAGAGTGAGATGCGCATGCGACACAAGGACGGGCACTGGGTGTGGGTGTCCGACCGCGGCCGGCTGATCTCCAGAACCCCCGAGGGGTTGCCCCTGGTGATGAATGGCACGCACATCGACATCACCGAAAGCAAGATCGCCAACGATGCCATCTGGCAGCAGGCCAACTACGACAGCCTGACCCAGCTGCCCAACCGGCTGCTGCTCAACGACCGCCTGACGGATGTGCTCAAGCGGGTCGAGCGCAGTCATCACAAGGTGGCGCTGATCTTCATCGATCTGGACCATTTCAAGGAAGTCAACGACACCCTGGGTCACCCGGTGGGCGACCAACTGATCATCCAGGCCGGTGCCCGCATCCGGCGCAGCGTGCGCGAGTCGGACACCGTGGCCCGCCTGGGGGGCGATGAGTTCTGCATCCTGATCGCCGATCTGGCCGATGTGACCCACCTGACCGAGCTGGCGCAGAAGGTCCTCGACCAGCTGGCGTGCCCCTATGCCCTGGGGGACGAGCAGGTCTACAGCACCGCCAGCCTGGGGATCAGCATTTATCCCGACGATGCCGGCGATGCCGTCGAGATGCTGCGCCACTCCGACCAGGCGATGTACGCGGCCAAGAACGAGGGGCGCCACTGCTTCCGTTTTTTTACCGCCTCGATGCAGGAGTCTGCGCTGCAGCGCATGCAGCTGGTGCGCGATCTGCGCCAGGCGATGGCGCTCAATCAGTTCAAGGATTACTACCAGCCGATCGTGGAGCTGGCCACGGGCCGAATCCACAAGGCCGAGGCGCTGTTGCGCTGGCGGCACCCCACCCACGGTTTCATCAGTCCCGCGGTGTTCATCCCGATCGCCGAGGACATCGGGGCGATTGTGGAGATCGGCGGCTGGATCTTCTTGCGGGCAGCGCAGAACGCCAAGAAATGGCTGTCCATCGTTGGTGACGACCTGGCTATCAGCATCAACAAGTCGCCGGTGCAGTTCCGCGACCGCAGCCCCGAGCACCTGGATTGGGTCAGGCTGCTGGAGACCCTGGAGCTGCCCGGCAAGCACATCGTCGCGGAAATCACCGAGGGCCTGCTGCTGCGGCAGGAGCCGTTCATTGAGGAGAAACTGCTGGCCTTCCGCGACGCCGGCATCCAGGTGGCCATCGATGATTTCGGCACGGGGTATTCCTCGCTGTCCTACCTGACCAAGTTCGACATCGATTACCTGAAGATCGACAAGTCCTTCACCAGCAACCTGGCTCCCGGCAACGAGACCCAGGCCTTGTGCGAGGCCATCATCATGATGGCCCACAAGGTCGGGCTGAAGGTGATCGCCGAAGGGGTGGAGACGGAGCAGCAGCGCGATCTGCTCAAAGAGATGGGCTGCGATTACGCCCAGGGCTATCTGTATTCCCGGCCGATTCCCGCCCACGAATTCCAGGCAATGCTGGAGGCGCATTACCGCAGCCTGAACTCCGCCGTGCAGGAGTGAGCGCCGCGACTGGCCCCCAGGGCGTACCACCGTAAAAAAACCCACCGGCATGGCCGGTGGGCGGACTGTGTGGCACGGCCTGCCGCCGAGCCCTGTCAGAGCTTGCGCACCCGCACCGGCAGCCCCTGCCGCACCATGGCGCCGGAGACCCAGTCGATCCACACATTGTCCTTGGCCGGGCGCGTAGGGTCGGCAAAGCCCAGCTGGTTCAGGTTCACGCCGTTGGCGTGCTGCGGGTTGGCGTGGGTGGGCTGGCCATCCACGGTGTGGGCCACGGCCCCCAACTGCTTGTGGCCATAGCCGTACTCGATCGCAATCGCGCCCTGGGCAATGCCCTCGCGCACCAGGGCCACGCCCTCCAGGCGGGCGCCGGGCGTGCGCACCTCGATCCTGTCGCCATTGGCAATCCCCAGCTTGGCCGCATCGGCCTTGTGCAGGCTGATGGGGTTGTGCGGGTGCACCTGGCGCAGGCGCGGCGCGGCGATCGACATGCTGCTCATCAGGTTGGACTTGTAGCTGCTCATGCTCAGCGGCCAGTCCTGCGTGGGGAAGTGTTCGCGCATGCTGCTGCCGTCGGCGAAGCGGGTGGGGTACCAGGTGGGGCAGCCCACATAGCGCTCGCCGGTCATGGAGTGGCGCATCTTGGCCAGCCCCTCGTGCCACAGTTGCACGGGGAACTTGGCGGCCTGCTTGAGCTGGTCGCCCTTCCAGGCATCGTCCACCTTGTCGAAGCGGCCGCCCCGGCTCATCACCATGGCCACGCGGCGCACTTCCTCGGGCTGGAGGCGCTGTTCCAGCGCGGGCATCCAGCGGCCCAGCCCGGTCAGGGCGATGTCATCGTCGCTGGCCTCGGGCACAGGCCGGCCCGCCTGGTAGGCGATGTTGCACATGCCGCGCAGGTAGAAGTCTTCCGCGTTGTCCAGGTCCAGCGGCTGGCCGTCCTTGGTGGACATGGCGTTCTTGCCAAAACCGGGCAGCTGCAGTTGCCGGGCCAGTGCAAACACGAAGCTCTCGAAGCTGACAGGGCGGCCGTCGGCCGTCTTGGCGGTGGCCGCCTCCACGGTGGGCCAGCGCACGGTGCTGCTCTTGGCAATCACATCGGCCCAGGGCGCGCCGATGCCCCAGCTTTCGTAGGTGACGGTGTCGGGGACGATGTAGTCGGCCAGGGCCGAGGTCTCGTTGATGAAGGGGTCGATGGACACGAACAGCGGTAGCTTCTTCGGGTCTTTGATGGCCTCGGCCAGCGTGTTCTCGAAGCCGGCGATCGCGTACATGGGATTGCTCATGTGGTTGATCCAGGCCTTGACCGGGTAGGGATAGCCCAGCAGGCCGGCGGCCAGCATCTCGCTGGACAGGCCACCTGGGGCCGGGTACCACGGGGCCTTGGCGGGGTAGGGGTTCTCCCCCGCGGCCTTCTTGCGCTGGAACTCGCTGGTCTTCTCGTACGGGAAGCGGGTGCGCGACAAGGTCACGCCGGTGGGCTTGACCGCGCCCGGGAACTGCGCGAAGTTGTAGCACGGGCCGGGGCCGAAGGGGCCGAAAGGCCCGGCATCCATCACCCAGCCGCCCTTGACGTTGAGGTTGCCGATCAGGTTGTTCAGCATGGCGATGGCGTAGGCGGTGTAAAAGCCCGCCCCGCTCATGGTGCCGCCGTGGGAGTTGGCCACGGCCTGCTTGCCATGGCTGGTGAACTCGCGCGCCAACTCTTCGATGTCCTGCACCGGTACGCCGCACAGCTCAGAATATTCCTGCAGCGTCTTGCGGCGCGCTTCCTCGCGCAGCTTGACGAAGGCGGTGCACACGGCGATGGGTGCGGGGGCTTCGGTCGCGTCGGCGGCCTGCAGCGGGGTGAATGCGCGCTCCACCACCAGCTCCGCCGGCTGGGCCACGGTGTGGGGCACCAGCTTGAAGCCGCCATTGCCATCGGCCACCTGCACCACATAGACGTCTTCGGCCGGGGTCTTCTCGTCCACCGGCTCGGGCATGGGCAGTCCCAGGTCGGCCCCGCGCAGGAACTGGCCATAGCGCGGGTGTTGGGGGTCATTGATCAGCAGGTGGGTGGCGTTGCTCCAGCTGGCCTCGCCCGCGGCGGCCATGGCGGCCGGGCCGGGTTGCGTGAGGAACTGGGCGTCGTAGCGCTCGTGGTCGATGATCCAGCGGATCAGCGCCATGGCCAGGGCCAGGTCGGTGGCCGGCTTGATGGGCAGCCAGCGGTTGTTGTCACCGGCGGCCAGGCTGGAGGAGGTGGGCAGCACGGGCGAGACCACCACGTAACGGTAGGTCTGCTCCTTGCGTGAGCGGGCCTCGGCCAGCTCGCGGCCCTGGCGCTGGAAGGGGTTGCCCGCCTGGGCCGGCGCCGTGCCGATGAACAGGCCGAAGCGCGAGTGCTTCCAGTCCGGCTTGCCGTGGGGCATGCCGGGGATGTCGCCCAGCGCCGCCGCCGTGCCCACGCGGTAGCTTTGGCCGCAGTACGCGCCGTGGTTGGCCACGTTCACCGTGCCAAAGGCCTGGCGTGCAAAGCGGTTGATCAGCGGGGTGCGGCCTTCATTGGAGGCATCGGTCACCAGCAGCTGGTTGGCCTTGGGGCCGTACTCGGGGTTCTCGGGATCGATCAGCGTGCGCGTGTCGCGGATGGCCGCCAGGCCCTCCACATGGCCTTCGCCGAACAGGTCGCCGCCTTCGCTGATTTCCTTCACCAGCTGTTCCAGCGAAATGCTCTGCCACCGGCCGGCGCCGCGCGGGCCCACGCGCTTGAGCGGGGCCAGCACGCGGTGCTGTGCGGTCTGGTGCGCCAGCATGGCCGAGCCGCGGGCGCAGCTGGTGGCGCGCCCTTCCAGGCCGTTGTCGCCGCCCAGCATGGCATAGACCTCGCGCACCGGGGTTTCCATGGGCGCGGGGTTGGTGGTGGCCAGCGGGTGGTAGGGGTTGCCGGCAATGCGCAGGATCTGGTTGTTGGCGCTGTCCACGCGCAGGCGCACGCCGCACTGGGTCCAGCAGCCCAGGCAGGACGAGGGGCTGACCACCTGGCCGGGCTGGGTGCTCAACTGGCTGGTGGCGGGGTCGATGCGGAATTCCGGGGTCAGCGAGTTGCCGCGCGTGGCGCTGGCCGTGCTGGTGCCGGAGGTGCCAGCCACCAGGCCCTTGGCGCCGCGGGCCAGGGTTTCGCCATAGCCGGCGGCAAAGGCGGCCAGGCCGCCGGCCACAGCCCCGCCACGCAGCAGCAGGCGGCGGCGGGCGGCATCGGTCTCTTCGGGGTGTGCGGGGGAATGTTGTTTGTCGGTCATGGTCTGCCCTTGCAGCTGCGGAGAAGGCAGGCGCCAGCCCATAGGGCTATCTGTTTTGATAGCTGCTGGCGCCCGTCAATACTGGGTGAAATGCCAATTGGATGGAAATGGGCGGGGTGCCCTCAGGCGGCGGTGCGGCGGGCCGGGAACAGCTCCAGTGCCCAGGTGGTCAGGGCCACCAGGGCCACGCACAGCCCCGCCACGCCCACCATGCCCAGCAGGCCGTCGCCGCCCAGGGGCATGTGGTACAGGTACAGGCCCGCGCCGAACTTGGGCACGCCCTGCACGCCCATGAACAGCGCCCAGCGGAACGCCCAGGCACTGGCCGCCAGCCCCAGGCCGAGCACCAGCGTGTAGCCGCGGGCATGCAGGCGGTGCTGGCCGCGCAGCAGCGCCCCCAGCACCAGGGCCCCGAACACGGCCGAGCCCAGCAGGGTCAGGCGCCAGACCGGGAAGTCCTGCCACAGGCGCAGGGCCGCGTTGAACGAGGCGTTGTGGCCCAGCAGGCCGCTGAGGGCCCAGGCCAGCGCCACGAGCACCAGCAGTGCTGCCAGGGCCAGCGCCAGGCTGCGCAGCAGTTGCAGGCCGGCGTGGCCGGCGCGCAGCGGGGTGGGCAGAAAGCGTTCCAGCACCAGGGTGCAGCCGACGGTGGCCAGCCAGCCGGTCAGGGCCAGGTTGAGGGGCACCCACAGCGTGTTCCACAGTGGCCGCGAGCGGATCACCATCATTTCCGCGCCGGTGTAGACCGTGATGCTCAGCGCCGACAGCACCAGCAGCGGGGCAATGGCGCGCATCCAGCCCGGGCGGCCCAGCCACCAGCTGGCCAGCAGGGCCACGCTGAGGGTGACGAACACCGGCAGCAGCAGCGCCCCCACGGACATCCACGACCAGGGCGTGAAGTGCGCGTAGAAGTGCCAGAAGCGGGCTGGCTGGTGCAGGTCGGCCAGCAGCGACACGGGGGCCGCGACCACGCTGACCGCCAGGGTCAGCAGCAGGGCGGGCAGCACGCGCTGGCTGGGCTGCCGGGTGCGCCGAACACGCAGGCGCAGGCCAGCAGGGCTGCGCCCGTGGCCACGCCCACCAGAAAGAAATACTGCACGGCCCAGGGCAGCCAGGCGGCTTCGTAGGCGGGGGTCAGGAGTTCAATGATCTGCATCGTGGGCTCCTTCAATGTTCAGCCACCAGGCGCACGCTGGCCTGGCCGTCGATGCCGTGGACAAAGGCCTCGGGCAGGCCGATGTAGAACACGCGTGGGGCGGTGTTCATCTCGGGCTTGAGCACCTTGAGCTCGTCCTGGTGCTCGGTCATGCGCTGGTTGATGGCGCTGTGCGGGTCGTTCAGGTCGCCGATCACGCGTGCACCGCCCACGCAGCTTTCCACGCAGGCGGGCAGCAGCCCGGCCTCCAGCCGGTGCTCGCAGAAGGTGCACTTGTCGGCGGTCTGAGTCTCGTGGTTGATGAAGCGCGCGTCGTAGGGGCAGGCCTGCACGCAGTAACCGCAGCCCACGCAGCGCTCGTTGTCCACCAGCACGATGCCGTCGGTGCGCTGGAAGGTGGCCTGCACGGGGCACACGGGCACGCAGGGCGGCTCGTCACAGTGGTTGCACAGCCGGGGCAGGCTGACCATGGCGGGGGCGCTGCCGCCGGGTTGTTCCACCTCGTACTGCAGCACGGTGGTGCGGAACTGGCCAATCGGCGGGTGGTTCTCGACCGAGCAGCTCACCGTGCAGGCCTGGCAGCCGATGCACTTGCGCATGTCCACCAGCATGCCAAAGCGCTTGCCCGGCATGCCCGGGCGGCGTGCGGGCTGAAAGCCGGGGTCACCCGGCAGGGCCGCCTGGGCGGTTCCGGCCAGACCGAAGGTGGTGGCCAGGGCCACCAGTTCCTGCAGAAAAGTGCGTTTGCTGGTGCCCTGGTTCTGCATCAGGGGGGAGGGGTTGGGATCTGCCATCGTTTTCACATCCATCGTTGGGTGATGGCATTGTTGGACGCCTTGCCAGGGTGCCGGTTTGACTTGCATCAATCAATCTAAGTTATTGATTTAATTGAAATTTTGCAAAAAACTTCCTATTTTTGAATGTAAGAATTAAGAAAGTATTAAAAGCGGCGACAACCGGTTGGGCCGGGCGGTGCAACACGTTTCGGGGGCCATGCAGCGGTGGCCTGAAGCTGGCCGAAAGGGCCCCGCAGTGGTGGGAGAATGGGCCCTGGCGCTGCAAGGGCGTCAAGCGGCAGCGGCGCCACCGGCGGCCTGAATCAGGCGGGTGGGCCGTGTGCATCCATACCAATAAAGGGAGAGACAGAACATGGTCGATCAGGTGCAAACCGTGGTCATTGGCGCGGGGGTGGTAGGGCTGGCCGTGGCCCGCGCCCTGGCGCAGACAGGGCGTGAAGTGGTGGTGCTGGAGGCGGCCGACGCCATTGGCACGGGCACCAGCTCGCGCAACAGCGAGGTGATCCATGCCGGTATCTATTACCCGGCCGGCTCGCTCAAGGCCCGGCTGTGCGTGCGGGGCAAGGAACTGCTGTACACCTACTGCGCCGAGCGTGGGGTGGAGTTCCGCCGCTGTGGCAAGCTGATCGTGGCGACCAGCGCCGAGCAGGTGGCGCAGCTGGAGGGGATCCGCCAGAAGGCCGCCGCCAACGGCGTGGACGACCTGCTGATGCTGACCCGCGCGCAGGCCCAGGCGCTGGAGCCTGCGCTGGCCTGCCACGCCGCGCTGCTGTCGCCCAGCACCGGCATCGTCGACAGCCATGGCCTGATGCTGGCGCTGCAGGGCGATCTGGAACATGCGGGCGGCGCCGTGGCGCTGCTGTCCCCGCTGGCGTCGGCCCAGGTGGAAGAGGGCGGGATTTTGCTGCGCACCGAGGACGGCACCGAGCTGCTGGCGCAGGAAGTGGTGAACGCCGCAGGCCTGTGGGCCCCGGGCGTGGCGGCCCGCATCCAGGGGCTGGATGCCGCCCATGTGCCCACGGCCTATTACGCCAAGGGCAGCTATTTCACCCTCAGCGGGCGCGCGCCGTTCAGCCACTTGATCTATCCCGTGCCCGAGGCCGCCGGCCTGGGCGTGCACCTGACGCTGGATCTGGGCGGGCAGGCCAAGTTCGGTCCGGACGTGCAATGGGTGGACGACCCCAGCCACCTGCAGGTGGACCCGCAGCGCGGTGACGGCTTCTATGCCGAGGTGCGCAAGTACTGGCCCGCGCTGCAGGACGGCAGTCTGGCGCCCGGCTATGCGGGCATCCGCCCCAAGATTTCCGGCCCGCACGAGGCTGCGGCCGACTTCTGCATCCAGGGTCCGGCCACGCATGGCGTGCCGGGGCTGGTCAACCTGTTCGGCATCGAATCCCCGGGGCTGACCAGCTGCCTGGCGGTGGCCGAGGCGGTGCTGCCACACCTGCCGTCGCAGCCCTGATGCTGCCGCCCCCGCATGGCCCAGCGCTGCGGCAAGCGCCGCGTTGCTTGGTGGGGGGCGCTGCATTCGCTAAGATGCTTTCCATGGAGCGGCAGCAGCCTGCGGGCCTGCACCGTGCCGCTTCGTTTTCCTTTGTCCCACCACCATAAGAAAGGCGTGCACCATGGCGTTTTCTGTTTCCGACACTGTTTCTTCTGCCCAGGCTGATCTGGAAAAGCTGGTCACCGATGTGCGCGGCCTGCTGGCCAGCAAGGACCTAGACTCCATCCCCCAAATCAACGTGCTGCGCCAGAAGCTGGACGACGGCGTCTACCACGCACGTGAATCCGCAGTGCATGCCGCCCAGGAAGCGGCACGCCAGGCCAAGGAAGCGGCCTATGCCGCAGACCGCTATGCGCACGACGAACCCTGGCGCGTGGCCGGTGCGGCGCTGGCCGTGGGTGCTTTGATCGGCTTCTTGCTGGCACGCCGCTGAGCGGTGCGCCCGACACCCTGCCTGTCAAACCCTGGTCTGTGTAAAGGAAGTCTGCCGTGAATTGGATGTCTGCGATTGGATTGGAGAGTCTGTCAGCCCGCTTGCGGGCCAATCTGAATGAGGGCGCCATGGCGGCGGAAGACCGTATTGCGCTGGCGCGCCTGGAGTGGAGTGCCCAGAAGCAACGCCTGCAAGCCATCTTTGTGCTGGGCGTGGTGCTGGGCGGTCTGACCATCGTGGCCCTGGTGCTGCTGTCGCTGGCGGTGCTGATCCAGTTCTGGGATTCGCCCGAACGCTCTGTCGTCGCCTGGGTGATTGCCGGGGTGTGGTTGCTGGCCTGGGCGGGGGCGCTGGCGTTGCTGCTGTCGTTCCTGCGCAAGTCCAGCCAGCCGTTTGCGCTCACCCGGGCCGAACTGGCACGCGACTGGGCCGTGATCAAGGAGAAGCTGTGAATACCTCTGCAATGACCGGCGCGGCCTCGGCAACGTCCGAGGCCTCCGCGCCCTTGACGGCCCTGGCGGCCCTGCAACGCGAAGCGCGCTGGGCCACGGCCACGCCCCAGCAGCGTGAAGTGCTCAAGCGCATCGCCCTGCAGCGCGACCGCTGGACGGCGGCGCGGCAGGCCCG
>NZ_JAZHFR010000040.1:0-30871 GCF_036541385.1 Comamonas sp. GCA5
CGCAGCCCGTGGCCTTCACGCCCGCGGCCGCCCCTCCCGCCGACACCGCACCCGCGGCACCCGAGCTGTCCCTCGTCACGCTGGCGCAGGCCGTGCCCGCCACGCCCGAAGCCGCTCCAAAAACGGCCCTGGTCGCCGAGCCTGCGCCAGCTGCTGCCGCTGCACCGGCCGCTGTGCCTGTGCCGGCAGCCGCCTTGGCCGCAGCATCGCCCCCCGCAACGCCGCCAGCCCCGGCCAAGGAGGCTGTGACACCGCCCGCGCCAGCCGCCAAGGCCGCTGCACCGGCCAAGCCCGACAAAGCCGAAAAAACCGACAAGGGCACCAAAACCGCCAAGACCGAGAAAGCCGACAAGGCCCCCAAGAGCGCGCCCGAACCCAAGCCGGCGCCCGCCGCCGCCAACGGGCGCCTGGTGCCCGGCAAGTTCTACCTGAACGCCGGTGTCTACGCCCAGGCCGCGAATGTCGACAAGGCCGTCCAGCAATTGCAGGGCGCCAAGCTGAATGCCCTGCGCCAGACCGTCAGCAGCAGCAAGGGCGATCTCACACGCCTGCGCATCGGCCCGTTCGACACGCGCCAGCAGGCCGAGCAGGCCGCCGCCAAGGCCAAGCAGCTGCGCATCGACGCCAGCGTGTTCCAGCATCCGCGCGGCTAGGTGCGTTTTGCCGTGGCGAGGCCATGGTGGCAGGGCCCACGAACATGCACCCGCCACACTGGCTTGCAGGCCGACACAAACCGTCACACATGAAGTGCAAAATGGCCGACATGGGCTGGTATGGTCCCTGCATGTTCAAGAAGGAGCCCGTCCCATGCACGCTGGATTGCACGCACTTGCCATGACCGCGGTGGCCGCCCTGGCCGCTGGCTGTACGCTGACGCCGCCCCGCGCCGGTGGCGCAGGCCCCCAGCAGGCCCCCCGCACCGTGCAGAACTGCAACCCGGACAAGGCGCAATGGGCCGTCGGCAAGACCAACACCGAGCACAACGTGTCTGAGGCCCGCAAAAAGGCCGGCGCCTACATGGTGCGCGTGCTGCGCCCCGGCCAGGCCGTGACCATGGAGTTCAACGCCGAGCGCCTGAACCTGGAAGTGGACGCCACCGGCCGCATCGTCGCGGCACGCTGCGGCTGACGCTTTTGATAGCAGGTCACGCAGCAGGCACGGCTGCTTTCAGCACCTAACGACCTGAAAACCAGCAAGCACCTGCGCGAGGTGCTTTCTTTTTGGGAGTTGCACAGACCCGGACCGCAAGGCCCCGGGCACCCAGTCGCTCAGGCATCGCCCAGGAACAGCGCCTGCAGATCGCTGAGGAAATCAAAGCCGCGCTCCGTCGGGGTCACGCGCCCGTGCTGGCGCAGCACCAGGCCCTTGCGCTCGGCCTCGTCCAGGGCCGCGCTGATGGTGCTGATGGGCAGGCCGGTGCGGTCCAGGTAGTCCTGGATGGCAAAGCCACCGCGCAGGCGCAGCGCGTTCAGCATGTACTCGAACGGCAGGTCCTTGCGGCGCACGTCCTCGTCGCTGGCCAGGGCACGCCCGGCCAGGGCGGCGTCCATGTAGCGCTGCGGATCGCGCAGCTTCACCTGGCGCACCACGCGGTGCGCAAAGCTGAGCTTGCCGTGCGCCCCCGCGCCAATGCCCAGGTAGTCGCCAAACTGCCAGTAATTGGTGTTGTGGAAGCACTGGTGGCCTTCGCGCGCATAGGCCGAGATCTCGTAGCGCTGCATGCCTGCCGCACCGGTCATGGCGGTGATGCGATCCAGCATGTCATAGGCCGTGTCCTCCTCGGGCACCACGGGCGGGAACTTGGCGAAGTAGGTGTTGGGCTCGATGGTCAGGTGGTAGATGGAGATGTGCGGGGGGTGGAAACCCAGCGCCGTCTCCAGGTCGCTCACCAGGTCGGCCTCGGTCTGCCCCGGCAGGGCGTACATGATGTCGAGGTTGAAGGTCTCGAAAGCCTCGGCCGCCTCCTGCACCGCCGCACGCGCCTGGGCGCCGTCATGCACCCGGCCCAGGGCCTGCAGGAAGCGGTCGTCAAAGCTTTGCACGCCGATCGACAGGCGCGTCACCCCGGCATGTCGGTAGGCGCGAAAGCGCTCCTTCTCGAAGGTGCCGGGGTTGGCCTCCATGGTGATTTCGCAGTCCGGCTCCATGCGCAGGCGTGCGCGCAGGCCGCTGATCAGGCGGTCGATGCTGTCCGGGCTGAACAGGCTGGGCGTGCCGCCCCCGATGAACACGCTGTGCACGGTGCGCCCCCAGATCAGGGGCAGGCTGGCCTCCAGATCGGCCATCAGGGCGTCGATATAGCGTTGCTCCGGGACACCACCGTCGGCCTGGCTGCGCTGCTCGTGCGAGTTGAAGTCGCAGTATGGGCACTTCTTCAGGCACCAGGGCAGGTGGATGTACAGCGACAGCGGCGGCAGCGCCGGCAGGCCCAGCGTGCCGGCGCGCATGTAATGCTGCACGTCCTTGGGCGGCTGGCCCAGGGCTGCGGTCTCTGCCGGATTAATAGGAATATTCATCGCATTCAAACGTCAATCGGTACTCAGGCTGCGCGACAGGGCACCCGCGGCGGCGGCACAGCCCTCACCCGCCTCTGCCTCAGGCCGCGGCCAGCCACGTGGTGCGCAGCAACTCCATCATGGCGCGCGTGCTGCGGCCGCGGTGGCTGTGGTCGTTCTTGAACTCGGGCGCCATCTCGGCAAAGGTCTTGCCGATCTCGGGAATGATCAGCACCGGGTCGAAGCCGAAGCCGCTGCTGCCGCGGCGCTCGGTGGCGATCTCCACGTGCACGCGGCCCACGGCGATCAGCGGTTCGGGGTCCTTGGGGTGGCGCACGCCCACCAGGGTGCTGACCATGGCGGCCTGGCGGTTGGCGTGCGGCGCCAGGTTTTCCAGCAGGCAGGTGACGTTGTTGACGTCGCTTTTCTCGTAGCCGTAGTGCGTGCAGTAGTAGGCCGTGTCCACGCCGGGCTGGCCGTCGAAGGCGTCCACGCATAGGCCAGCATCGTCGGCAATCGCCGGCAGGCCGGTGCGCTCGGCAGCAAAGCGCGCCTTGCTCAGAGCGTTTTCCACAAAGGTGCCAAAGGGCTCAGGGGCTTCGCCCTCAAACAGATCGCCCTGGCAGATCAGCTCCACGCCCAGCGGGGCGAACATCGACTGCAATTCGGCCAGCTTGCCGCGGTTGTTGGAGGCGAGAACAATTTTCATGGGTCCAATCAGGCACTCACGCAGACATGGCAAGCGCCCATAGCTATCTATTTTGATATTGATGACAAGGCCGGCGCATCCGCTCTGTGCCAGCCAGCTCCCAGTGTGCGACAAACTGCAAGCCCATGTGGGCCACTGGAGTGGTCAGGCCGACTCAGGACTTGCGCGCGGCCGAGCGGCGGATGGCGGCGTTGATCTCGGCGATGTTGCGCTCGATCTCGTCCTCGTCCAGGGGATCGTCCAGCGTGTCCAGCTCGTGCGAGGACTGGATGGTGGAGGCAAACCACTGCGTGGTCGTGGCGGTATCGGTCTCCACCCCGTGCTGGCTGTGCACGTCCTCCGGCACTTCCCACTCCATGGCCAGGGCCGTGACGTTGTCGCTCTTGTTGCCGGCAATCTGCAAGGCCGAATCCACCAGCGCCGGGATGGCGTGGTCCACCGGCAGGATGGACAGGCCGTGCAGCAGGGCCGGCTCTTTGAGCACGCCCCACAGGCCGTCGGAGCACAGCAGCAGCCGGTCGCCGCTGCGCAGCGGGTGCGGGCCGCTGACATCGAAGATGGGCATGCCGGAGGCCCCCAGGCAGGTGAACAGCACGTTGCGATTCAGCAGCCGGTGCGCCAGCAGCAGCGGCGTGGCCGCGCCGCGCTCCATCTCTAGGTACGAGTGGTCGCGCGTGCGCGCCAGCAGCTTGCCGTCGCGCACCCAGTACAGGCGCGAGTCGCCGCAGTGCAGCCAGGTCGCCTGCCCCCCCTGCACCACCGCGGCCACCACCGTGGTGCGGGGCGAGTCCGCCATCTTCTTGAGCTTGGCATAGCGCTGGATGTGCTGGTGCGCCGTGATGACCGCACGGTTCAGGAAGTCCGTGGGATCGGCCAGCGCCGGCGTCGCCTCGCGCTGGAACTGCGCCGCAATGCTCTGCAGGGCCAGCTGCGCGGCCACCTCGCCCTCGGCATGGCCGCCCATGCCGTCGGCCAGCAGGAACAGCGCCGCATCGCGCGTGTAGCAGTAGCCCATGCGGTCTTCGTTGACGGCACGCCCGCCGCGGCGGCTGAGCTGGAAGACGGAGAATTTCATGGTGCCTTGATGCGGACCGAGGTTTCACCCGGCGACTGGGTCTTGCGCCCCTCACCGATCAGCGAGTCCAGCTGCAGCCGTACCTTTTCCGACACGCTCAGCGGGGTGTAGCGGCGCTCGGTTTCATGGCTCAGGGCCTTGTGAAATGCAAACACCGACTGTGGCCGGTCCAGCGGGTCCAGGGCCATGGCCCACTGCACCAACTCCAGCAGGTTGTCGGAGTACACGCCGCGCAAGCGCGCCAGGGCCACCAGCAGGCGGTCCTTCTCACGGCGGCTGGGCACATCGGCCGGGGGCTGGCCGGTCATGCAGGCGAACATGCAGGCACCGATGGCGTAGATGTCGGTCCACGGGCCCATGCTGCCGTTGCGCCGGTACATCTCGGGGGCCGCGAAGCCGGGGGTGTACATGGGGCGGATGAAGTTGCCCTCTTTGTTCAGCACCTCGCGGGCCGCGCCGAAGTCGATCATCACCGCGCGGTCATCGTCGGTGACAAAGATATTCGCCGGCTTGATGTCCAGGTGCAGCATCTTGTGCTGGTGCACGATGCGCAGTCCGCGCAGCACCTCGTCAAACAGCGAGCGGATGGACGATTCGCGCAGCACCTTGGCGTGCTGCTGGGCCCGCGCCGTCACGATGTATTCCTGCAGCGAGGCGCCACGCAGGAAGTTCATGACCATGTAGACGGTTTCGTTCTCGCGGAAGAAGTTGAGCACGCTCACCACCGAGGCGTGGGAAATTTGCGTCAGTGCGCGGCCTTCTTCAAAAAAACTTTTCAGGCCCAGCCGGTACAGCGACAGCTTGTCCTGCGCCACCTTGGGCACCAGCTCGCCCGGTGCACGCGTGGCCAGGGCCGCCGGTAAATATTCCTTGATAGCCACGTCCTGGCCCTGCCGGTCCTGCGCCAGATAGACCACCCCAAAGCCCCCCGAGGCCACCTTGCGCACCACGCGGTAGTCGCCAATCACGGTATCGGGTGGCAAGGGCGCTGGCTTGATCCGGGAAGACATTTTGTGCAGGTAAACCTCAAGGTCGGAGCGGAAACCGGATAATCAGGGGATTGCAAGCAACCAAAAGAAACGTCCAATGGCAGTTTACAGCATGACCGGATACGCCAGCGTCCAGCACACGCCGGCGTCCATCGAGGACAACACCTCTGCGCCCAATGTGCGTCTGGGGCTTGAAATCCGCGCCGTCAACAGCCGCTTTCTGGATCTGACCTTCCGCCTGCCCGATGAGCTGCGCAGCCAGGAACCCGCCCTGCGCACCCTGCTGACCCAGCGCCTCAAGCGCGGCAAGGTGGAAGTGCGCGCCGCCATCGATGTGGACACCTCCGCCTCGCTGCCCCAGCCCACGCCCGCCCTGCTGCAGCGCATGCAAAGCGTGCAGGACCTGGTGCAGGCCTGGCTGCCCGACGCCAAGGGCCTGTCCGTGGCCGATGCGCTGCGCCTGGCCGGCAGCGGCAACGCCGTCTGCGTGGACTGGCAGGACATCGTGCCGCAGGTGGCCGACAGCGCCGTGCAGGCCCTGGTCGAAGCCCGCGCCCGCGAAGGCGAGCGCCTGGCCGAGATGCTGCAGGACCGCGTGCAGCAACTGCGCACACTGGCCAGCCAGGCCGGCCCCCTGGTGCCGCAGCTGGTCGAGCAGCAACGCCAGCGTTTCCTGGACCGCTGGCAGGAAGCCATGGGCCTGACCGAAGGCCAGGTGGCTCCCGAAGCCGCACGCGAGCGTGCCCTGTCCGAAGCCACGGCCTTTGCCATCCGCATCGATGTGGCCGAAGAGATCACCCGCCTGGACTCGCACCTGGACGAAGTCGAGCGCCTGCTGAAAAAGGGCGGCGAAATCGGCAAGCGCCTGGACTTCCTGATCCAGGAAATGCACCGCGAAGCCAACACCCTGGGCTCCAAGTCGGCCGCCCTGGACCTGACACGCATCAGCGTGGACATGAAGGTGCTGATCGAGCAGATGCGCGAGCAAGTCCAAAACATTGAATAACCACCGTTAAAAACCTCAGGGCGCGCAAGCGCCCTTTTTGCAAGGTCGCCACAAGCACCACCGCTGTTTATGGAACACCCCGGAAACCTCTTTGTCGTCGCAGCTCCCAGCGGAGCCGGTAAATCCAGCCTGGTCAAGGCATTGCGCTCGTTCGATGCGCGCGTCTACCCGTCCGTGTCGCACACCACGCGTGCGCCGCGCGGACAGGAAAAGCATGGCCGCGAGTACTTCTTCGCCTCCGAGCAGGAGTTCGACGCCATGGTCGCCAACAATGCCTTCGTCGAATGGGCGAACGTGCATGGCAAGCGCTATGGCACCTCGAAAAAAGGCATCCAGGACCGTCTGGCCAATGGCGAGGACGTGCTGCTGGAGATCGACTACCAGGGCGCCCTGCAGGTGCGCGAGTCCTTTCCCCAGGCGGTGCTGATCTTCATCCTGCCCCCCAGCTGGGAAGAGCTGCGCTCGCGCCTGGAAAACCGTGGCGAAGACGCCCCGGAAGTCATCGAACTGCGCATGAAGAATGCGGAAGAAGAGATGGCCCAGGTCGGAAAATTCGACTTCGTTATAATCAACGAGTTGTTCGAGAGCGCGCTCTTTGACCTGAAAGCGATCATTCACGCCCAGCGCCTGAAGTACGTGTCGCAACGCCGCCTGCGTGGCGACGTGTTTGATTCGCTCAACCTATCCTGAATTCCCCCGGAGTACCCTGATGGCACGCATCACCGTTGAAGATTGCCTGGAGCAAATCCCCAACCGCTTCCAGCTTGTGCTGGCCGCGACCTACCGCGCCCGCATGCTGAGCCAAGGCCACACCCCCAAGGTGGAATGCCAGAACAAGCCCGGCGTGACCGCCCTGCGTGAAATCGCAGAAGGCAAGGTGGGCCTGGAAATGCTGAAAAAAGTGCCAGGTTAAGCCTGTTCGCTGTTTTCAAGTCTGTGCAAGTCGGCAGACAATAGAAGCACCGTATCGCGGTGCTTTTTTTACTATGTCTATCCCCGCTTTCCCGCGATACATTTAGGGCATGAACGCGGCTTTCAATTCCAAAACAGACGACATCCCCCGAACCTCGCCCGACGTGTCCCTTGATGCACGTTTGGAAGTTGCGGCCCGCGTTTCTGCTGCGCATTTCGAGCGCATGCTGGACTATCTGTCCTATCTGCCACCCGCTGACATCGAACTGGTGCGCCAATCCTGGCGCTACGCCGACAAGGCCCACACCAACCAGTGGCGCAGCAGCGGCGACCCCTACATCACCCACCCGATTGCCGTCGCCACCATCTGCGCGCACTGGAAGCTCGATGCCCCGGCGCTGATGGCCGCGCTGCTGCACGATGCCATGGAAGACTGCGGCATCACCAAGCAGGATCTGGACGAGCGCTTCGGCCCCGTGGTGGCCGATCTGGTGGACGGCCTGACCAAGCTGGACAAGCTGCACTTCAACACGCGCGAAGAGAACCAGGCCGAGTCCTTCCGCAAGATGCTGCTGGCCATGGCCAAGGACGTGCGCGTCATCCTGATCAAGCTGGCCGACCGCACCCACAACATGCGCACCATGGGCGACATGCCGCGCAGTAAGTGGAACCGCATCGCCTCCGAGACCCTGGAGATCTACGCCCCCATCGCCCACCGCCTGGGGTTGAACCAGACCTACCGCGAGCTGCAGGACCTGTCCTTCCGCTACCAACGCCCCTGGCGCTACGAGACCCTGGAAAAGGCTATCACCAAGTCGCGTGCCCGCCGCCACGACCTGGTGCTGCGCGTGCAAAACGAGATTGCCGCCGAGTTCGACCGCGTCAACCTGCCCGCCCGTCTGGCCGGCCGTGAAAGCACGCTGTACTCGCTCTACCAGAAGATGCTGCGCCACCACCTGACCTTTGCGCAGGTGACCGACATCTACGGCTTTCGCATCATCGTGCCCACGGTGACCGACTGCTACACGGCGCTGGGCATCCTGCACCAGATGTACAAGCCCGTGCCCGGCAAGTTCAAGGACCACATTGCGATTGCCAAGGCCAATGGCTACCAGTCGCTGCACACCATGCTGGTCGGCCCCTCGGGCGTGAACATCGAGTTCCAGATCCGCACCGAGCCCATGCACATCGTGGCCGAGGCCGGCATTGCCGCCCACTGGCTGTACAAGTCGCAGGGCAAGCAGGAGGTGCTGAACACCAAGTGGCTGCAGTCGCTGCTGGACATCCAGACCGAGACCAACGACGCCACGGAGTTCTGGGACAACGTCAAGGTGGACCTGTTCCCGGACTCCATCTACGTCTTCACGCCCAAGAGCAAGATCATGGCCATGCCGCGGGGCGCCACGGTGGTGGACTTTGCCTACGCCATCCACAGCAACATCGGCCACCACACCGTCTCCGCCCTGATCAACGGTGAGCCCGCCTCGCTGCGCTCCGAGCTCAAGAGCGGCGACGTGGTGCAGATCATCACCGACGACAACGCCAACCCCAACCCGGCGTGGCTGGGCTTTGTGAAGACCGGCCGCGCCCGCTCCAAGATCCGCAACTACCTCAAGACCGCGGCGCACAGCGAGTCCATGGTGCTGGGCGAGACCCTGCTGGCCCAGGCCCTGCGCGAAGAAGGCATTGCCACCGTGCCCGGTGACGACGAGGCCAACAAGGCCCTGTGGGCGGCCGTGCTGCTCAAGGCCAACAGCCCCAGCCGCGAAGACCTGCTCACCGACATTGGCATGGGCCGCCAGGCCGCCGGCTGGGTGGCGCGCCACTTCATGGCCGAGCTGTCCAGCCAGGGCCAGCGCCCTGACGCCCTGCTGCTGACCCAGGAACGCTTTGGCAGCCAGAGCCTGCGCAGCCACAGCACGGTGGCACTGGACGGCAACAGCAACAGCTCCGTGCGCTATGCCAGCTGCTGCCGGCCCGTGCCCGGCGACCCGGTCGTGGCCTATTTGGGCCGTGGCGACGGCCTGCACGTGCACAACGCCCAGTGCGTCAATGCCAAGCGCCTGCAGCACACCGACAGCGAACGCTTCGTGCCCGTGGAATGGGCCGAGGAAAGCCGGCAAAAGCTGTATGACAGCGGCATCCGCGTCACCATCCACAACCAGAAGGGCGTGCTGGCCCGCGTGGCCACCGAACTGAGCAACGCCAACGTCGACATCCGCCGTCTGGAGATGGACGACGAAGCCGCCATGCAGACCACCGAGCTGCGCTTCATCGTCTCCGTGCACGACCAGCAGCAGGTGGAGGCCGCCCTGCGCAGCCTGCGCCGCGTGCCCACCGTGGTGCGCGCCGCCCGCATCCTGCCGCTGGAATAAGCCGCGCGCACGCTGGTCACCGCATGCGGCCCTTGGGGCCGCATTTTTTATGCACCTTGATCAAAACAAGAGCTGCCTGCGCACGTGATGCGGACGTTTCAGATGGTTTTCATTCTGAAATTCAGCATAGACGCGCGCAGACAGCTCCTTTTTTTCCTGAGCTTGCCCAATCCGCCAGACCAGACCAGACCAGCCACTGGCACTGCTTCCTGCACCAAGGCAGCGCGCGCCAGCACCGACATATGCACAGACTCAGGTGCAGGAATAAGCAGCCAAGGCGCCCGTTCTCGCCAAACTGCCGTGTGCAGCGGCTGCGCCACGCTCAGACGGCTGGCGGCGGGTACTCCACGTCCAGCACCTCCAGCATGCGCACGCCGGCCGGGGTGGGCAGCGGCACCTCATCGCCGATCTTCGCCTTCAGCAGCGCCCGTGACACCGGTGCAATCCAGCTCACCTGCCCCTGGGCACTGTCGGCCTCGTCGATGCCCATGATGGTGATGGTGCGCTCCACGCCTTCGTCATCGGCATAGGTCACGCGCGCGCCGAAGAACACCTGCTCGCTGCCGTGGTGTACCGACGGATCGACCACCTCGGCCGCTTCCAGCCGCTTGGTCAGAAAGCGGATGCGGCGATCGATCTCGCGCAGGCGCTTCTTGCCGTACAGGTAGTCGCCGTTTTCCGAGCGGTCGCCATTGCTGGCCGCCCAGTGCACGGTCTCCACGATCTTGGGACGCTCGTTGTCGATCAGCTCCAGCAGTTCGGCCTTGAGCGTCTGGTAGCCACGGGGCGTCATGTAGTTCTTGCTGCCCTTGGGAATGACGGACAGGCTGGGCAGGTCATCGTCGTCGTCCTGCCCATCGGTTTCCTTGGTGAAAGCCTTGTTCATGGGACCGCATCTTCACACAAAACCTGTGGCGCCCCGGCGGGATGCAGGGCACAAACCAAAAAGTCCTGACACCTTGCGGTATCAGGACTTCCAATTGGTGCGGCTGGCAGGAATCGAACCCACGACCCCTTGGTTCGTAGCCAAGTACTCTATCCAGCTGAGCTACAGCCGCTAAGCCATCGATTATAGGCCTAGCAATTACCCTTAATTCTCAAAATGATGAAAAAATCTTTTCATCCTCCACATCAACCCCGGAGACATCCAGAAAGACAAAAGCCTCAGAGATGTGCATCTCTGAGGCTTGAATCTGGTGCGGCTGGCAGGAATCGAACCCACGACCCCTTGGTTCGTAGCCAAGTACTCTATCCAGCTGAGCTACAGCCGCTAAGCCATCAACAACCGAAGCTGCTGACTGCATCCAATCGCTTGAATACAGACCTTGCTGTTGCTCAATCAAAAAGCAAGGCTTTCATAAAAAGAGAAAAGCCCTAGAACTTACGTTCTAGGGCTTCAATCTGGTGCGGCTGGCAGGAATCGAACCCACGACCCCTTGGTTCGTAGCCAAGTACTCTATCCAGCTGAGCTACAGCCGCATTGGCGGAGAGGGTGGGATTCAATCCCGCTCCCTATCGCATCCTTGAATCATAACAGCTTTTTGTAGGGCGAAAGAGTTGGAGTATAGCAATTCTCTGTGGCACTCTCCGACACATGCTTCTACTCTCCGCGCTCAGCTCCTCTTAGCACGCTTCTTCGAAGTTGGCGACACCGCCCGATCCATGCTCTTTGTGAGCGCCGCCAGCGCAGCCTTGACCTTGCGGTTCAGCTTTGCATCTGGCGCGGTGTCTTTGCTGTGCTGAAGTGGCCGCCCCTCTGAACCCTCCCAACCGCTGTGCCAGTCAATCACGCGATCTGTATTCCTGGCAATGCTGGCGAGGCCACGGGCGATGGCCTTCCGATACGTCAAGCGCGAGCGCATCCGGCGAAGAAATTCTTCTGGAGGGCGCTTGCCCGTCTTGCGCCTTTTCATGACTGCCGCCCGCAGGTCGCTCTCCACCTGGGCTATGTAGTTCTCATAAATGTCCGCAGGGGACTTCAGTGGCTGGAAGTGCAGCAGGCCTGCCAGTCTGGTGAAGTCGTAGGAGGCCAGCGCCAGCGGGTCTGTGAGGCCGTATTCTTCAAGCGCATCCAGCTGCAACGTCACCTCTGCCCGCGCCCGGTGCTGTTCAGGTGACAGGGGTGCAGCGTTGTTGTCCGTGACCTTCGCGTAGACCCGGTAGGCCTTGGGTGTTGGTTGGTGCCCGTGCTTGGCATCATGGTGCCCGACATACAGCGTTCCACTTGGGGCCAGTAATGGATCAAGGGTGAGTGGCACCACTTGGCCCCCGTGCCGCACGCTAGGGGCGTATTGACGAGCGTGCTCGCCATAGGCAGCGATACCGCCCTGCAGCAACGCGTAGGCGTCGTAGACCGCCTGGGGGTCGTGGCGCGGCTTCAGGTCGAATGCAACCTCAATCGCTGCGATCCGCGCTGGTGCCGCGAATTCAAAGCGAGCAGCTAGGCCGAGCACGACGTGGGCGATCTTGGCTGCGTTGTTGCCGTGGTGGTGCTCTTGCAGCCGGAGCACAAAGCCCGTGGCTGCGTCGGTGCGCTTGTCTACGTTTTGAGGTGTGACGTGAATGACCGCATCGGATGGGCTAAGCCCAAGCAGGCCGTGCAGCTCTGCTTGGACGTATTGGAACTGTGTGGTGCGCCCCAGCGTGACCGCTATGTCCAGCCAGTCGATGGTGGCTGTGGCCTTGAAGTCGCTGAGGTTGATTTCGGGATGCATCGCTAGGCCGCCGTGGTGTTCCGGCAGCTCCTTCCTGGTGGGGTGCGATTTTCAAAAATGCACCCATTTTTTTGAATGGTAGGTATTGAGGGAGTCCCGATTTTTCTAGGACTTCGCTCTGCTGGCTCGGTCAGGACTCTGCCATTTCTATGACAGCTCCAGCCGGTGCGGCTTCCTCGTATGGATTGAACTCGCGTTGCCGCAACTCTTCGATCTGCTCGGCGGTCAGCTCTTGGATCACCAGCTCTGGCAAAGGCTTGTCGTCTGCTGGACGCTCATCCATGCGCAGGCTGTGCCTCCACACGTCCGCCGTGTTCTTCAGCGCCGTTGAGTAGGCCACGATGGCCCGCATGGTTAGTGCCGCATCCTTGGGCGTTGTCGGAGGCTTCTCGGTGACGGTCTCCAGCGTTGCGGCCATCGCTTCGCGGATGGCCTGAACGTGTGCAAGGTCGTCCTGCAGGAGCTGGGCTGCTTGCTGTCGGATTGCATCGTCTGAAGTGATCAGGGCCAGCAGCTTGCTGCGGCTGGCCTCGATCACTTCGGGCAGGGCTGTGCCCTTGGCGGTGCCATGCTTGGCGAAGAGGCGTGCGAGGGTTCGCACGCCGATGCCAAGCTGCTGGCTAATGGCCGTCACTGTGTAGCCCGCCGCCCTCATGCTGAGGGCTTGGGCAACGGCGTCCGGCGCGGTGTTTTTTGTCATTGTCTTGGTCTGTCTAAGACTGTCTCTTGGACTGTTTTAGGAGAGGTGTATCTATGCAGTTTTTAGGAGAGGTGTATCTATGCAGTTATTAGGAGGTGCGTGACTGTCCGAGGGGGGGCAACCAGCACCGCGCTGCCAAAAGCCATTTGGATTCAATGCGTTGACGCTATTGGTGTGCGTGCGTCGGCTGACGATGCGCTGCAAAAGTGGTGCAAAAACCTGTCAAATTTTTGCGGGCGCAGGGCCAAACTGGGCGGCTAGCTCATCGAATGAGGGCAGCGGGGGAACGAGCTGAGTGCTGACGAAATCGGCGGCAGCTTCGACGTTGCCGCAGTTGACCTCCAGGAACTTGGCGCGAGCCATGACGCCGGTATAGCGATCCAGCGCCCGCTCCAGCACGTCCCCAAGGACAGCTGACACAGCGATGCCTTGCCGTGCAGCGACAGCCTCAATCCATTCCATGTGGAGCGGGGCGACACGCATGCGGAAGGTGCGCACGCCTTGCTCTTTCAGCTTCGACTCGCGGCGTTGCATGCGCTCTGCGGCGGTCATGGCCTTGCCTCCAATTGGCTTGCGGCCTCGCTGTGTTTTTGCTTCATTTTCAGTCATGGAGAAACTGTAGCAAATTTCGTAAGACTCTCACATATAAGAACTACAATGTATTGACACTTTTTGGGTATGCCTCAAGCGAACCATCGTTTCTTGGTTCTGCTTATGGGGTTTTATGACCTAAAACGAACCAATCACAAAGAACCATCTAAATCGAACCAAGCATGTTTGTCCGCGCCTATCTCCGAGCCTCAACCCAAGAACAGGATGCAACCCGCGCCCGTGCAGCCCTAGAGTCTTTCGCTGCTGAGCGTGGGCTGGCTGTGGCCGCTTGGTATGTAGAGAATGAATCAGGGGCAAGCCTGAAGCGCCCTGAGCTGTTTCGGCTGCTGGGTGACTGCAAGGCGGGGGACGTGCTGTTGATTGAGCAGGTGGATCGCCTGTCGCGCCTGAATGACGCGGACTGGGAGGCGCTGAAGCGTGAGATTGGAGCGCGTGGCGTGCGCATCGTGGCGCTGGACTTGCCCACGTCCTGGCAGAGCATTGCCACCACGGACGAAACCACGGCCCGCATTCTGGCCGCTGTGAACGGGATGCTGCTGGACATGCTGGCCGCGATTGCCCGCAAGGACTACACAGACCGTCGTCGCCGTCAGGCTGAGGGGATTGCCAAGGCCAAGACTGACGGGGCCTACAAGGGGCGCAGAGAGGACAAGGAGCGCAATGCAGCCATTGTGTCTATGTTGTCCAAGGGTATGACGTGGAGTGAGATTCAGAATGCTACTGGGTGCAGTCGTAGCACGTTGAGCCGCCTTAATAGAAAATCGATAGGAAATAAAAACTAATGCAAATTAGCCAAATTTTGAGAATTTCCATTCTCTATGCTTCCTCGATTTACCCCTTCCATGAATCTGCAAAAATTTATAGAAATTTTAAATAATAGAAGATAGAAACCAAATTGACTCAAACTAGAAATTCTTTTTTTGTCAGGATTTTTTTCAAATACTTCCAAAGGTGTTGAATGCAGATCCTGAAAAAGTGCAATCATCTCTTCATGCACATCTTTTCTCTCGGGAAGATAAAACATCGACGTTATTTTTTGTTCTTTTATTTCTCGAAGATGCGACTGAACCTTCTTAAAATCAATACCATTTGCAAGCAACATATTCTCATATTTGTTAAATGATAAAAGTGTTGCAAAAGAAATCCTTGCTGGAACAAACCTTTTGTTATCCGGGGATATGTCACATGAGTTGGATATTATTATCCCACGGACACCAACCACTTTTTGATTAACAAAATCATATACAGAGAATTTTGTCCAAACGTCTCCCTGCAGCGCATCTTTATCAGCAACATCATAATAATATGATCTTGCGTATTGAGGAAAATCTTTTAACGCCTTAACAAGTGCTTCTTTATCGGCCGCTGATAGATAAGCAGGAATGGCTCGATTGAAATCTTCCGAAGATACAGACATCTAAATTCTAGTCGGCGTATAAATCCGAAATATTTGCAAACAAAATCCTTGAAAACTCCTCCTCCAAAGGCTTTTGCGCCTGAGAAAGATTGGCATAAAAATTAGAAATCTCCCCCTCAAATTCATCAACCAAAAATTCCTTAACCCCAGATGAAGGAATTAGGTTTGCTTCAAAGGGAAGCCCACTGGATGAAATACTCAGCGATCTAACTTTAGGAGACTCAATTTTATGGCTAACATCCTCAAAAAAATCCCCTGCAGAAGACCCAAAAGGCATAGTCATCGCGATTGCGATTCCCATTGCCTTCCAAAGCTGAGTTGGATTTTCCGAAAAGCTTGTTGTGTAATTAGTCATTATATATAGGCCCCAACTCTTCAAATGTCTCTTTAGTCAAGCATTCGAAGAAAATTCTTTTATTTACATCATGGGCAGCATCTAGACTTTCACTCAATATAGAAATAAATTCTCTAGGATCTGATTTTGCAGCTAATGATATAGTATCTATATCAACAATAGAACCTTTAAGCTTGATTCCATCCGATATAACAGCCTCAGCACTGGTTATTAACTGCAATATATTGATGAAATTTTCATCCTTAACCTCAAGCCTTATTTGAGCATTTTCTTTGTCAAGCTTGTAGTTTCCAATGGACAAATTAAGATCCATCCCCCCCGAACTCTTCTCATCCCCGCCTGGAATAAGATCTATATACTTGACAGAATATCTAGATATTTTTCAATCACTCCAGAATTGATTGAAGCTTGACAAATTTTAATAATCGCTTGTTTAAATAACTGCCAGCCTTGATATTTTCCATCCATAGAAATAATTATGGATGTATCACTAATACCAATTCCAAACCCACTCCATCTCAAACGCATCAATGGCGCATTTTGCAGAGCCGGGTCAGTTCGTCGGATTTCCACAGGAATCTGTGCTGTGGGCAAGCTCTCGATACGGACATGCTCCGCACCACCAAGCTCCTGAAATAACATGCCAGGTAGCATGTTCGAAACAGGCACCGCTGAACGGAACCTAACTTCGAACAACGCTTCGATGAGAGGCTCTGCAGTAAGTTTTACCGGCAGCTTTTCTATCTTCATTTTTTAAATAACCAATCTTTTCCGAACTATACACAAGCCACACACACACGCCAAGCCTATAACATACCTCCATAGGCTGATGCAACCATGAGTTAGTGCACACTTTTCACGCAAGTAAGGCCTGTAGGTGCAACAAACTCGATCCCATAGTCCAATTGATCTAGCAGTGCTTGCCGATCCTCTAGCTTGTTTGTGATCGACTCGTCGTTATAGCCAGCCTGCACCGCCGACACACCCGGCACAACCTGTGCATGCCCTGTAATCGACCCCAAGTTCAATGAAGGCTTACTGGCCGTTCCGTAGCTCAGCAGGGTATGCCGGAAAGCGTGCATCCCAAGCAATTTGGCTTTTGGGGTATCGTCCCACAGACCCACATCCCTCAAGAACTGGCGGAACCACTTCTCGGCTTCACCGCTGGCCCGTCCCTTGCTGGGCTTCCACGATGGGAAAAGCCTCCTAGCTCCTGCAGCCTTAAGACGGGTGACATGTTCCACAAAGCCCAGCGCCAGCAGCGTTTTATGAACGGGAACCTTCCGAGAATCACCCGTCTTCACGGATTTCCGAATCCCTTTATCCGCTTCTGTGACGGCGTTAATCCACAGATGCCACACGCCCGATTCTGCGTCTTGGACAATGTCCATCTGCGGATTGAGCTGGCACAGCTCATTGACCCGCGCCCCCGTGAAAAGCCCCAGCATAGGCAGCCAGTATTTATCGTGCTGTGTTGGGTCTGCGGCAAAGCCCTGCAACTCAGGGCCAGCAAACAACCGCACCAACTCAGCAGGCTTGAAAGCCCGTTGTTTGTTAACATCTTCCTCTTGGTCGCCCAGATATTCAATGCCCTTGGTCGTTAGGGTAAGAGGGAAGCCCTGATCGCCATAGTCCCTCTGGGCTGCCTCCAAGAACGGGCGCACCGATGCGATGTAGCTGTCCTGAAAAGTCTTAGGGCCGATGGTTTCTTCGTGCTCCAACTCAGCCAGCTCACGCACCGACAGTTTGAGCTTCCGGCATTGATCAGACCATCGCGGCGGAAGGACGGTTAGAACGTCAAAAAATTCATTGATGTCAGCTTGCCGCAACTCGTTGACCGGTTTGTCCCCCACAACCTCTACCAGCATATTCAAGGCCGGACGGTGCTTTTTCAGCATCTGCGGTTTGCCACGCTTCTCATACTGAGCCAAGAAAGCGTCCACTACGGCCCTCAGCGTTGGGGCTTGCTTTGCTGGGGGTGTTAGAGCCGTCGCCACCAAAGGCTGCTCTGCGGGGACAGCCTGCGCCACCTCCACATGGATTGGCCGCTGCTGAGCCTCTAGTGCTTTGAGAAGAGCAGCATTCTCGGCCTCAAGACGAGCAACCCTGACCGCATCTTCCCTTAGGCGCTCTAACCGTTGCAGCTCCAGCGCATGCAGTCGCTCCACCTCCTGCACTCGTTCCTCTGCATCCTCACGATCCAGCTTCCGCCGCAGCTTTGCCACGACCAGTTGCAGCCTATCGTGATTGATCTCTCTACCCGTCATTGCACGCACTTCATAAAACAAGCGCTTGGCCGCTGCTGCGAACTCAAGGGCAGTCGGGCTTGCTGCTTCGTGATTCGTCTCTGACAAGGCCCTGGTGAACTCGCGTGCACCGATTAGCTGGCGCAGCTCAGGCGGGACTGAGATTCGGAAGGTAAACCCGCTTCCCCTGCGCTGCAGGTAGGGCGCCAAACGCGGCATAAATATCGGTAGGTTCGGGCTACATGTAGCAAGGCCATGTAGCAAAATAAGGAACCTACAAAAAGCAAAAACCCCAGAGTGATTTCTCGCTCTGGGGTTTGCATCTTGGCGGAGAGGGTGGGATTCGAACCCACGGTAGCATTGCTGCTACGCCTGATTTCGAGTCAGGTACATTCGACCACTCTGCCACCTCTCCTGCGTGTCGAAGCTGCTATTGTAGCAGCGTTTTTGACCGCTTCCGGCAAACCCTGAGTTTTTTAGGCCTGCAGGCGTTCCATGCCACCCATGTAGGGGCGCAGCACCTCGGGGATGGCCACCGAGCCATCGGCCTGCTGGTAGTTTTCCAGCACGGCGACCAGGCAGCGGCCCACGGCCAGGCCGGAGCCATTGAGCGTGTGCACCAGCTCGTTCTTGCCCTTGGCGTTCTTGAAGCGCGCCTGCATGCGGCGGGCCTGGAAGGCCTCGCAGTTGGAGATCGAGCTGATCTCGCGGTACTTGCCCTGGCCGGGCAGCCACACTTCCAGGTCATAGGTCTTGGTGGCGCCAAAACCCATGTCGCCAGTGCACAGGCTCATCACGCGGTACGGCAGGCCCAGCTTCTGCAGGATGGCCTCGGCGTGGCCGGTCATCTCTTCCAGCACTTCGTAGCTCTTTTCGGGGTGCACGATCTGCACCATCTCGACCTTGTCGAACTGGTGCTGGCGGATCATGCCGCGCGTGTCACGGCCGTAGCTGCCGGCTTCCGAGCGGAAGCACGGGGTGTGCGCCGTCAGCTTGATGGGCAGCTCCGCCTCCTGCACGACCACGTCGCGCAGGAAGTTGGTCAGGGGCACTTCCGAGGTGGGGATCAGATACAGCGCCTGGTTGTCCGGCACGGGCTCACCCTCCTGGCCGCCCTTCTTGGCGGCGAACAGGTCGCCCTCGAACTTGGGCAGCTGGCCGGTGCCACGCAGCGAATCGGCGTTCACGGCATAGGGCACGTAGCACTCGGTGTAGCCGTGCTCGCCGGTCTGCACGTCCAGCATGAACTGCGCCAGCGCGCGGTGCAGGCGGGCAATGCCGCCCTTCATGACGGTGAAGCGCGAGCCCGACAGCTTCACGCCCATGTCGAAGTCCAGGCCCAGGGGCGTGCCCACGTCCACGTGGTCCTTGACCTCAAAGTCGAAGGCCTTGGGCGTGCCCCAGGTGCGCACGACCACGTTGTCATCCTCGCCGGCGCCCACAGGCACGCTCTCGTGCGGCAGGTTGGGCACGGCCTGGAGCATGGTTTCCAGCTCGGTCTTGATCTGTTCCAGGCGCGCGTCGGATTGCTCCAGCTCGGTCTTGGAAGCGGCCACCTGGGCCTTGGCGGCTTCGGCGCCGTCCTTGTCGCCCTTGCCCATCAGCATGCCGATCTGCTTGGACAGCTGGTTGCGTTGGGCCTGCAGCTCCTCCGTGCGGGTTTGCAAGGTCTTGCGCTCGGACTCCAGGGCCTGGAAGGCTTCCACATTCAGGAAGGCTTGCGGCTTCTTACGGGTTTCCAGGCGCGCAATCGCGGAGTCGAGGTCTTTACGGAGAAGAAGAATGTCTAGCATGGTGGCAATTTTAGTGGGGCGGGCCGGATCGGGACGCCAGCGCCGCAGTGCATCCGCCATTGTGCGGCAGTTGCTGTTCAGTTGCAGGCGGGTGTGCCGATAGAGAGGCAAGGCCCCCGCACACATACAAGGAGATTGGCAGATGTTTTATGTTTTCGGCATCCACGGCCCCATGTACCAGGGGGGACCCGATCGCCTCAGCCAGATTGCGGCCGTGCGCGGCGTGCAACGTCCCAGCGGCCTGCGCGCCAGCAGCAGCGGGATCGAGTCGCAGGAAGCCCAGGCGCGCAACCCGGACCTGCTGCACCACCTGACCGCCCGTGCCCAGGGGGCCGTGTCGGCCTACCTGGGGACCGAGCAAGGCCCCAAGGAAGAGCGCAAGCGCCTGTACCTGGTGCGCGACGTGATGACGCGCGGCGCGGTCACCGTGACGCCCGAGCTGACGGTGGAGCAGGCCTGGCAGGTGCTGGCCAGCAAGAAGATTGCCCAGGCCCCGGTGCTGGATGCCCAGCAGCGCGTGGTGGGCCTGCTGCTGCGCGCGGACATGGCACCGCTGGCACTGCTGCCCGAGCCCGGCGCGCTGCGCGATGCCATCGCCCTGGCCAAGCGCCCGGTGACCGAGGCCATGCTCTCGCCCGTGCCCGCCGTGGCCGAGGACACCGACCTGCGCCGCGTGGCCCATGTGCTGCTGGACACCGGCCTGCCCGGCCTGCCCGTGACCGACGACCTGGGCCACCTGAGCGGCTTCATCAGCCGCACCGACATCCTGCGTGCCGTGGCCAGCGATCCCCCGCTGGACCTGTGGGGCTGAGCGCCGCGGGCACGCAGCGCAGATAAAAAAAGAGCGCCTGGCGCTGGTTAATCGCGGTCTTCAGCATCAAAACAGGCTGAAGTGCTTGCAATACCAGCGCCAGACGCTCTTTTTATGGGAGAGACCGGTGCGTAAAACCCAGGCGCCTCAGGCGCCGGTTTCGGGCGCCTTGCGCACCTCGATCTCCAGGCCCGTGGCCGGATCGATCATCTTCAGGCCCTTGGGCAGCGGGAACTTCATGGTTTCCTCCACGCCGTCCATCTTGCGCACGGAGACCGCGCCCAGCGCCTTGATGCGGGCGATGACGCCGTTGACCAGCACCTCGGGGGCCGAGGCCCCGGCCGTCAGGCCCACGCGGCTGGCCGATTCGAACCACGCCTGCTGCAGCTCGTCCGCATTGTCCACCATGTAGGCGGGCGTGCCCAGGCGCTGCGCCAGCTCACGCAGGCGGTTGCTGTTGGAGCTGGTGGGGCTGCCCACCACGATCACCACGTCCACCTGCGGCGCCAGCACCTTGACGGCATCCTGGCGGTTCTGTGTGGCGTAGCAGATGTCCTGCTGCTTGGGCTCGCGCACATGCGGAAAGCGCGCCTTGATGGCGGCCTTGATGCCGGCAGCGTCGTCCACGCTCAGCGTGGTCTGCGTCACCACGGCCAGCAGCTCGGTCTGCCTGGGCTGGACCCTGGCCACATCGGCTTCGTCTTCCACCAGGTGGATGCCTTCGGACAGCTGGCCCATGGTGCCTTCCACCTCGGGGTGGCCCTTGTGGCCGATCATGAGGAACTCATAGCCCTCCTTGGCCAGCTTGGCGACCTCGACGTGCACCTTGGTCACCAGCGGGCAGGTCGCGTCGAAGATGCTGAAGCCGCGCGCCTGGGCTTCTTCCTGCACCGCCTTGCTCACGCCGTGGGCACTGAACACCAGGGTGGCGCCCGGGGGCACGTCCGACAGCTCTTCGATGAAGATTGCGCCCTTGTCCTTCAGGTCGTTGACCACGAAAGTGTTGTGCACGATCTCGTGGCGCACATAGATCGGGCGGCCGAACTTCTGCAGCGCCCGCTCGACGATCTCGATGGCGCGGTCCACGCCGGCGCAAAAGCCCCGGGGCTCGGCCAGCAGGATTTCCTTGGCGTCGACCACCTCAGAGCACCCCGATGATCTGCACTTCGAAGGTCACGGGCTGGCCCGCCAGCGGGTGGCTGAAGTCGAACAGCACGGCGCCGTCCTCGCGCACCTGCACCACCGAGCCGGCATAGCTGCCCAGCCCGTCGGGTGTGGGGAACTGCACCACGTCGCCCGCGGCGTACTGTTCGTGCGGGTCGCCCAGCTCGTTCAGCAGCTTGCGCGCCACCCACTGCAGCATGTCGGGATTGCGCTCGCCAAAGGCCACGCCGGCGGGCAGCTCGAACGTGGTATGCGTGCCCTCTGGCAGACCGATCAGTTGCTCCTCGATGGCCGGCGACAGCTCGCCCGTGCCCAGCGACAGCGTGCCGGGCTTTTCCAGGAAGGTGTTGATCACATCACCGGCCGGGCCGGCCAGACGGTAGTGCAGCGTCAGGAAGGAGCCCGCTTGTACGGTGGGCACAGAAGTCGTGGTCGAAGGCGCGGAATTGGTCATGGAAGTCCCGATAAACTGGCCGCCATTGTAGAAAACCGGGCATGCCCCTGCGCCCTTGGCGTCTGTTTATCCCACTTTCAGCCCCAGGACCATGGCCTTCAAAGACCTGCCGACCGACACCCTGCCCCGCGAAAAACTGCTGGCACGGGGCGCCAGCGCCCTGTCCGACGCCGAGCTGCTGGCCATCCTGCTGCGCACCGGACTGGCCGGCTGCAGCGTGCTGCAGATGGCCCAGGGCCTGCTGGACCGCTTCGGCGGGCTGGCCGGGCTGCTCAACACCGGCGACCAGGCGCTGCACAGCGTCAAGGGGCTCGGCCCTGCCAAGCGTGCGGAAATGCTGGCGGTGATGGAATTGGCCAAACGCGCCACGGCCCAGCAATTGCGCGAGCGCGAGGTCTTCGACCACCCCGGGGCTGTGAAGCACTACGTGCAACTGCACCTGGGCCACCGCCCCCACGAGATTTTTGCCGTGCTGTTCCTGGACAGCCAGAACCGATTGATTGCCATGGAAGAAATGTTCCGGGGCACGCTGAGCCAGACTTCGGTCTACCCCCGCGAGGTGGCCTTGCGCGCCCTGCACCACCACGCTGCCAGCGTGATTCTGACGCACAACCACCCCAGCGGCAGCGTGCTGCCCAGCCCGGCCGACCACGCGCTGACCGCCACCCTGAAGCAGGCCCTGGGCCTGCTGGACGTGCGCGTGCTGGACCACATTATCGTGGCGCAGGGCGCCAACCACTCCATGGCCGAGGCGGGACAGCTATGAGCCAGGCCTTCCGCCACCACGGCCTGCACGCGCTGGGCGGCATCTCGCGCGAGCTGAAGCTGCAGCGCGAGCGCCAGGAAGCCGCCGAACTGGCGCGCCGCCAGGCAGAAGCCGCCGCCGAGCGCGAGCGCAACCTGTTCACCCACTTCGTGGGCGCCGTCACACCGCTGCCGCACACCGACCGCTTTGCGTTCGAGCAGGCCCCGCCCACGCCGCGCCGCCTGCAGCATGAGCTGGACGAGGAGCGGGTGCTGCACGAGGCCATGAGCGATGAGTTCGACGTCAGCACCCTGCTGGACGTGGACGATCAGCTCAGCTTTCGCCGCCCCGGCATCGGCCTGGACGTGACACACAAGCTGCGCGCCGGGCACTGGAGCATCCAGCGCCAGCTGGACCTGCACGGCCTGCGCTCCGACGAGGCGCGCGAGGCACTGGGCCAGTTCATCCGCCTGGCCCACCGTACCGGCCTGCGCTGCGTGCGCGTGGTGCACGGCAAGGGCCTGGGTTCGCCCGGCAAGACGCCGGTGCTCAAGTCCAAGGTCCAGCGCTGGCTGGTCCAGAAAAAGGAAGTGCTGGCCTTTGTGCAGGCCCGCCCGGCCGAGGGCGGTGCCGGCGCCCTGGTGGTGCTGCTGCAGCCGGGCAAGCGCAAGCTGTACTGAGCGCGGAGTGCGGTAGGCACGCCGCCCCACGCGGCCCGATACGCCGTGGCGGTGCGTTGTCGGACGACGATGGCCCTGCGCACGGCCTGCGGCTGCACGCCTAGGACCGCCTGTCCTGCGCGGGCTCGGCCGTATCCCCCGTGCTCAGCCTCGAACCATCCACGCCCCGTCAGCCAAGTCAGATGGCTGATGGCTGATGGCTGATGGCTGATGGCTGATGGCTGATGGCTGATGGCTGATGGCTGATGGCTGATGGCTGATGGCTGATGGCTGACGATCCCATTCTTTTCATAGCAGGCTGCGCCCTCACTGCTTGGTGATATGGGCCTTTTCGATCACCACGCCCCAACGCTGGATTTCGGACTGCAGCAGCTGCGCCGTCTGTGCGGGCGTGCTGTCCTGGGCCTGCACGTGGAGCGCACGCAGCTTCTGCACCACGTCCGGGTGGCGCACGGCGGCAGCAATCTCCTGGTGCAGGCGCTGGACCACGGCAGGTGGCGTGCGCGACGGCACAGCCAGCGCATTCCAGGAGGCAGCGACAAAGCCCGGCACCCCGGCCTCCTGCGCCGTGGGCACTGCGGGCAGCAGGGCCGAGCGCTGCGCGCCCGCCACCGCCAGCAACTTGACGGCCTGGGACTGGATCTGCCCCGTCAGGGGCGCCAGGATTTCCACCGCCACATCGATCTGCCGGCCGCGCAGCGCCGTCACCACCGCGGGCGTGCCATTGAAGGGCACGATCTGCGCGTCGATGCCGGCCGCCGACTTGAACAGCTCGGCCGCCAGGTGCTGGGTGCTGCCCACATTGATGCTGCCGATGTTGAGCTGCCCCGGGTGCGCCTTGGCATAGGCCACCACCTCGTTCAGGCTCTGGAAACGGGCCCGACCATCGGTGATCACACCGATGTCGAAGTAACCCAGGGTGGAGATGGGCGTCAGGTCCTGCACCAGGTCGAACGGCAGCTGCCGAAACAGGTTCACCGTGACCGCGCTGCCGTTGGACAGCAGAAACAGGGTGTGGCCGTCGGGCGCAGACTTGACCACCGTGTCCGCCGCCACAATGCCTCCGGCGCTGGGCTTGTTCTCGATGATCACCGCCTGCCCCAGCTGGGTGAACAGCTGCTGCGCCACCACGCGCGAGGTCACATCGGCCACGCCCCCTGCGCCAAACGGCACGACGATGCGCAGCGGCTTGCCCGACAGAGGCTGGGCCTGCGGCGCCACGGCGGGCAGCAACGCCAGCACCAGACTCATCCACGCACGCGTCCAGCGTGCCCCCCAGCCCGATGGGCGACGGCCTTGCATGGTGATCTCCTTGGATAGTTATGCAAGCCAGTGTGCCAGCGCCCTGCGCCGCCCTGGTGGCGGTGGACGTGCTAGCAGCTATGCGCCCACGGCATACCTTGGCGGCCCACAGCCCGCTCAGCGGCCGGTCTGCTCGAAGGCGTATTTCTCGGTGTCCACCTCGCGCTGGGCCTGCAGGCCATAGCGGTCACCGGCAATCGCCTGGGGCTGGAACAGGGCATCCAGCCCGGCCAGCACCGTGGGGCTGAGTTGGATGCTGCCGCCCCGCACGTCTTCCAGCAGATGGTCCACACGGGTAGTGCCGGGCAGGGCCACCACGTGCTCGCCCTGGTGCAGCACCCAGGCGATGGCCAGTTCGGCCAGGCTGCAGCCCGCCTGGGCGGCCAGCACCTGCATCGGGGCCAGCAGCTGCAGATTGCGCGCATAGGTCTCGGGCGCAAAGCGCGGCATGCTGCTGCGCATGTCGCTGGCCAGCAGCTGCGTCACGTCCTGCAGTTGCCCGGGCAGAAAACCACGCCCCAGGGGGCTGAAGGCCACGTAGGCAATGCCCAGCTCGCGGCAGGCCGCCAGAGTGCCCAATTCGGCATTGCGCGTCCACAGCGAATACTCGCTTTGCAAGGCCGCAATCGGGTGCTCGCGGTGGGCGCGGCGCAGGGTGTCCACCCCCACCTCGGACAGGCCCAGGGCCCGCACCTTGCCCTCTTGCACCAGGCGCGCCATCGCCCCCACCGACTCCTCGATCGGCACGCGCGGGTCCCAGCGGTGCAGGTAGTACAGGTCGATCACATCTGTGCCCAGGCGGCGCAGGCTGTCCTCACAGTTTTGGCGCAGCGCCTGGGGGCTGCCATCGATCACGCGGCGCAGCACGCCATCCGCACCGCGCACCCCGGCCATCCCCCCCTTGCTGGCCAAAACGATGTGGTCACGGTGGGGCTGCAGGATTGGCCCCACCAGCGATTCGCTGGCCCCGAAGCCATACAGGGCCGCCGTGTCAAACAGCGTCACCCCGGCCTCCAGCGCCGCGTGCAGCACGGCCTGTGCCTGCTGGGGCGTGGCCCCGCTGCCGTAGCCATGGCAGAAATTCATGCACCCCAGCCCCACGGCTGAGACGGAAAAAGGACCTATCGAACATGTATGCATGGTGCTGAGCTTACGGCAACCCTTACACGCTATCGACTTGGTAGCTTGATGCGCTTCCTGCAGGCAGGCTAGAGGCTATTTTGACCTCAAACGATCGCGGCGCTGCCTGGATCCACTCCCGCGAAGCTGGGGTGCTGCAGCGCTGCGCGTGCTGTCCCGTGCCCTGGGACATGCACGCAAGCCCCGCGCAGGCCCCCAACGGCAACCGGGACATCTGCACCCTGCGACAATCGCGCCGCGCGCGCGCCGCCGGGCCCACCCGCGCTGATACATCCATCGTCCATGGCCCTCGATCCCTTCACCCTGCTCGTCCTCACCTCGGCCATGGCCGCAGCCTCTGCGCTGTACCTGGCCGCCGAATGGCGCAGCGTGCGCGAACGCTCGCTGCTGCTGTGGAGCACGGGCTTCGCCATCATCGCCGTGGGCTGCGTGCTGGCCCTGCTGCGCTCGCGTGGCTATGTGCTGTTCGGCATCTGGTTTCCGAACGGGATGCTGATCGTGGCCCACTGGATGTTCCTGTCCGGTGTCGCCGCATTCACGCGCACCCGGCTGCCGCGCGCCTGGTGGCTGCTGGTCGCCGTCTGGCTGGCCATGCTGGCACTGCCCGGCGGCCCCTGGTGGTCCAAGGCAATGCTGGGTATCCAGTCGCTGCTGATCGCCGTCATCAGCTTGCGCGCCGGCCTGCTGCTGCGCCCGCAGGGCGGCGCCTTGACCTTGAGCGTGGGCGCGGCGCAGCTGCGTTTCGTCCTGCTGGTGCACGGCCTGTTCTACCTTGCCAAGGCCAGCTCGACCCTGGTGCCGGACGCCTTCATCAACCTGGCCAGTTTCCGCGGCACGGTGATCCCGGTCTCGCTGGTCGAAGGCGTGATGGCGATCATGCTGTTGGCCATGTCCATGACCGGCACCGAGCGCCACCGCCGCGAGGAACGCATCGCGCAGATCGCTGCCCGCGACCCGCTGACCGCTCTGGACAACCGCCGCGCGCTCTATCTGCGCGCACCGCCGCTACTGCAGCAGGCCTCGCCGACCAGCCCCGGCGCCCTGCTGCTGATCGACATCGACCACTTCAAGCAGGTCAACGACCTGCACGGCCACGATGCCGGCGACCGCCTGCTGGTGACCTTCGCTGACCTCCTGCGCAGCACCCTGCCCGACGGCGCGCTGGCCGCGCGGCTGGGCGGGGACGAATTCGTGATCCTGCTGACCAACACCTCCAGCGCCGCCGTGCAGGCGCTGTGCGAGACACTGCGCGAGGCGTTCGCGCAGCAAGCGCGCACGCTGTTCGCGACGCCCGAGCCCGTGGCCCTGAGCATTGGTGCCACCATGTTCGACCAGCCTGACACGGAACTGTCGCACTGGCTCAAGCGGGCCGACGACGCCCTCTACGCATCCAAGCACAAGGGTCGCGACCGGATGGAGCTGGCCCCGTGGTCTCCTGGGCCGCCGCAGTGACACTCGCCGGGTCTTGACCGATAGCGGTCCTGTGGTCCGGACACTGCTCTGCCGTGCCTTCTGGCACGGTGGCCACCACCGCAGTGCAGCCAAGCACACGCCCCCAGCCGCCACTGGTGCTTGCCTGTGGCAAGGACAAGGCTGTTTGGCAGCGCCTATGGTGGATGTTGGCGCCGGCAACACATGGGCTGCAGGCGCCAGCAGGGCACTGGGCATGAGGTCCTGTGGCCAGCGTCTAGGCTCCGTCGCTTCCGTCTTGCACAGGCACACTGCAGGCCTGGTCCACCAGCGCACTGGGCCTGTGCAGCTCAAAGCCCTCATCCAGCCAGCCGGTCACCCCGCCGGCCATCAGTTTCACGGGCCGGCCCAGCCTCGCCAGACGCAGCGCCCCGCGTGCCGCGCCATTGCAATGCGGCCCGGCGCAGTAGGTCACAAACAGCGTGTCCGCCGGCCAAGCGGTCAGCTTGCTGGCAACGATCTTGCCGTGTGGCAGGTTGATGGCACCTGGCACATGACCCTGAGCGAACAGCTGCGGCGAGCGCACGTCGAGCAGCACGAAATCCGGGCCCTTGGAGAGCCCATCATGCACATCCCAGCAATCCGTTTCGAAACGGAATGCGGCGGCAAAATGCGCCTCGGCGTCGGCAGCGGGTGCGGCAGGGATTGCGGTCACATGGGTACGAGGGGAAGTCATGGCAATTCAGATGGTGTGGTGGGCAATGCAGCTGATCTTGTCGGTGCTTGCGCTGTCTCACAATTGGCACCAATGACATCCATCGACCAAATTACGCCAATCCCTTCCACCACCTCCGGTCCCCTGGTGGTGGCGCCGATCTACGATGGCCTGTGTACCTTTGAGTTCTCCATCGTGGCCGAGATTTTTGGCCTGTCGCGACCGGAAATGGGCCCCCACTGGTACCGCTTTGCCAGTGCCGCGGTGGAACCCGGCTGGCTGCGCGCCCATGGTGGCCTGCGCGTCATGGCCGATGGTCCCGCCGATTTGCTGGAGCAGGCCGATCTGATTGTGGTGGCCGGCTGGAAAGGTGCGCATGTACCGGTCCCCGAGGCACTGGCGCAACGCCTGCGCCAGGCCTGGGAGCGCGGCGCCCGCCTCGCGTCGATCTGCTCCGGGGCCTTCGTGCTGGCTGCCACAGGGCTGCTGGACGGGCGGCGTGCCGCCACGCACTGGCGATACGCTGAGGTGCTTCGCCAGCGGCATCCGGCGATCCAGGTCGATGCCGATGTGCTGTATGCCGAGGAAGACCGCATCCTGACATCCGCCGGCAGCGCTGCCGGCATCGACCTGATGCTGCACCTGGTGCGCAAGGATTTTGGCGTCAAGGCCGCGAACAGCGTTGCCCGGCGCTTGGTGATGCCGCCCCATCGCAGCGGTGGCCAGGCCCAGTTCATCGAGCGGCCAGTGCAGCCGGACCGCCTGCATCGGCTCTCGGACGTGCTGGAGCGCATGCGGGCGGAGCTGCACAATGACTGGACGGTGGAGCGCATGGCCCAGAGCGTGCTCATGAGCCCCCGGACCTTTCTGCGTCGCTTCATCGAGGCCACGGGTGTCCCGCCGGGGCAATGGCTGATCGCCGAGCGGGTCGCAGAGGCCCAGCGCCTGCTCGAGAGCAGCGCAATGCCGGTCGAGGACATCGCCGCCCGGGTGGGGTTTGGCAGCGTGCAGGTCCTGCGGCATCACTTTCGCGCCAGACTGGGACTGGCGCCAAGGGACTATCGCAGCATGTTCTCCGCCGCCCCCATGCGCTCTAGCAAGGCTGCAGTTCAGCCGAAGACATGATGTTGATGGAGACCGCCCACAAACCATGGTGGGCTGCGGGCGGCCAGCGTTGATTCAGGCTAGGCTGGGCTGGGCTGGGTTGCGTCCCCAAGCCCTGCGCGTTGATGTCCATCTTGCAGTGGCACGCCACCTGCGGGCTGTGCCCCCCCAAGGCCGAGCCTCAGCCAGCCAGGCGAAGCGGCTCAGGGGCAGACAGTCAGCTGCCCACAGCGTCTTTGACGCATTTCTTGGTGAAGCTGGACTTGGCAGCGCCCGCCAGCTTCTTGTCGGCGGCAGTCACCTCACAGGCCGCTTTGGCGTCTTTTTCACACTTTTTGAGGAAAGCGGTCTTTGCCGCGCCGGCAAGCTTTTTCTCCGTGGCGGCCGCGGTGCAGGACTGATCGGATGAAGCCCAAGTGATGCCAGAGAACAAAGTGGCAAGGGCAAACACAAGGACAGAGGCTTTGCGCATAAAGTGCTCCTGATTCAATCGGGGGATGGCTACAGGATTGGGGCTGCAGCCATTACAGCTTATACGCGGAAGCATGGCGGTGATGTGAAGGCGACAGTTTTTTAAATGCCCAGCGATCGCCAAAGGCTTGCGGTACAGGGCTTGGATAGCTACGGGAGCATCTCGGCCCATCCTTGGCTGCGACTGATAGGTCGTCATACGGACGCCAGCAGCAGCCAGCGCTGCTCTACCAAATACGGCGCCATCACAGCACGATGGACGCCAATCGATCGTAGGCAGGACTAGGTAGCTGGCAGCTACCGGCCAGAAGCGGTACTCAAGCGCCGCCCGATGAGTGACGGTTCTAGGCTGGTTCAGGTCCTTGTGCTCACAAATGCCAATGACTGCTGATGCTCAGGGCCGCCACTGAACTAAGGTTTCTTCAGCTGCCTGTTCATCGCTCGAAAGCTTGTCGATTCAACCCTGTCATATCAGGCCTCTTCAGTTCGATGTGACTCCAAGCCTTAGATTCCGCACTTCTTCATACTAGAGACTCTCCTTGTGAACCCTCTACTTCTCAAGACACTGGTTTGGCGGGAGGGGATTACCACGCGCCCTAGTGAAATCTGGCAATTTGTGTAGAATTCCGCGAAATTTAGGTCTGACTTTGGTAGTTAGCTATCCTTTTTGGAAGCTGTATTTATCTTGTTGCTTATGCAGACTCGTGCACCCACGACGCTGGGTATTGACTTTGTGACTTCCAACACAGCAATGCTGTGGTGCATTCGCACCCATGTTGCACGCCTATTGCCACTGCAAGGCAAGCTGGCGCACTCCCGCTAACTGCGAACCCCCAACTGCGCACGATGGGTCTGCTGCGATCCTGCTGTTGAGGCAGGTGAAATCATTCGCCCACCGCTTGCCCTCTGCAGCCTACGCCCCTCCAAAGCGCCTGTTGGCATCCCATTGCTGCTATAGCTGGATGCATGGCCGCATGTCTGCGCAACGCCTTGGCTGCGTTCGCATGCAACGCGCATGGAGGGTCTGCAAGCCTGTCGTGCACGCTCTAGCCCCACATTCCCCACGATTCCAAGATCGCCAGCCTGCGCGCGACACGGTGCCCGTGTTGTGTGCTTGGCTGCCCTTGAATGCCCGCGGTGATTGCGGGTGCGGCTACCTGTGAACAATCCATCGAAGTCGCATCAATATGGTGATGCGACTCCACCTCAGTCATTATCTTTATTTAAAAGATAACGATGGCAGAATTTCTTTCATGCCTGAATTTTCATTGATGGCTTTGAAATGATGTAAAAAATACGCATTTTGAATAAATCAAATGTATTTTTGACGGTTTTTAATAAATAAACAGTCTGACGGATAAAACACGCCAAGTCCACGATATCAATATCAAAGACTTAATTTTTAAACCATATCATGGATGGTAACTCGATATGACCCTTGCGCTAGTAGAAACAACTTCTCGATCCACCAACGCCT